>JALHPA010000284.1 GCA_022842745.1 Pirellulales bacterium | reverse complement strand
CAATTCGTCTGTTAGGCCCATCGTCCATTGTTGCCAAGGTTCCATGCCATGCAACGTTTCCTCCTTGAGCGCTCGCTGTGTAATTGCGGCAATTTTATCCAGCTCTCTCTCCATCTTTTCCTTAAGTTGCTTAGCGGTTTCCTTCGAGTGCACGCGAACGCCTTCCTTGATGACCACCGCTCGTGGCAATTGCTTTGCGGCCAATCTGGCTCTAATACGCGCGGCGAGAGCATTCGTAGGTCCGCTGAGCGCTCGATAGGCCCTTCTCGCCGCTCCCTCCACAATCTTGCCTGTCAGACGCGCTGCGGCGTTTACTCCCAAGCGGGCCGGGGTGAACAAATCCAGTGGAGACCAAGTCGGTAGCGCCGCACCGTTGTTATTCTCAAGGAGCACTGCATGAACGACCTCGCCATTTGGAAGAACAACGACGCCGTAAGACGTATGCGGATAGCCTAAACGCGCCCAACCAGGCGGGACGCCAACCTGCGCAAAATTATATTGACCAAATTCGCCGGGGATGGGATTGAACACAGCATAGTCCCAAATGAAGACGGCAATATCGGCCGCGACGTACTCTTCTGGAGTCGACTTCACGATCCCGTCTGGACCAGGCTCAACAGTGGGACCGATGAGTTTGTCTCCGCTTACGGCGCCGTAATGGGCCACGACCATCGTCGACGAGTCTACGATGGGCCCAAACTTGGTCGAAGTGCCGCAAAGCAAACTGTTTTTCTGCTCCCAGTCCGTCGCCACGCTGCGAAAATCCTGGTCCGGTTTTTCATAGATGTTGATGCTCTTTGACTCCAAGCCCATTGGACCCAACACTTGGGCCTTGATCGCGTAAGGCCGCGAGTTCGCAACCGTCGGATGCCCCTGACTTCGCAGAACACCGCGAAACTGCGGGTCGAACGCAGCACGTGGGGGAGGGACGTATCGATTTCGCTCGTGGACGAACGTGCGGTGATATTTTTCGTCGGCCATGCGATTTCTCCTAACCAATCCGGGGAATAAATGCTTCCAAAGAAAACGGTACGACCGTACCTGTTCGGCCAAGCCAACCGGAAGTCCTGTCCCCCGTTCGGCAAACATTAAAGTCGCGGTTTACATCGCTGGTTTCCCTGGATCGACCGGTTCCCTACAAGTTCGATCTCTCAACGCCGCTTTATCAACACGATCGGGCGTCGCGCCCCAATTGAGGAGCAACGCTCGCACAAGGTTGACCGCCGCCGGCGAAGCCCGTCAAACGCCACCCTACGCGGGTCAAACCCCTGTGATTGAAGCGCGAACCGGACCCGATTGTTACCAAAAAAAAGCCTAACGCAAACAAAAAACTGTCGGAATGGGCCATCGCCCCGACTCTGAGAGGACTGATGCGACTCTGCCAATCGCCGACCGGCCCCGGCGACCATCGCCCGATCAAAAAAAAATCCGCCCCCTGTCGATTTTCCCCTCGCCCATCCGACATATTGGTACGGCCGGTTTGCGGTTCCCGCAGCCGACTCCGTTTACCCGTTCCCATTCCCAAGGAGCATTCCCATGCCCATCCAGCCCTATCTGTTTTTCGAGGGCCGCTGCGAAGAAGCGATCCAGTTCTATCAGCAAGCGCTCGGCGCCGAAGTCGTGATGCTGATGCGCTACAAAGACAGCCCCGAGCCGCCTCCCCCGGGTCGCATCCCCGCCGGGTCCGACAACAAGATCATGCACGTCACCCTGAAAATCGGCGACGCGATCCTCATGGCCTCCGACGGCGGTTGCACCGGAAAACCGAACTTCAGCGGCTTCCAACTCTCGCTCGTTCCCAGCGACGAAAAACAAGCCACACGAATCTTCGACGCCCTCGCCAGCGGCGGCCAGGTCCAAATGCCCCTCGGAAAAACATTCTGGTCCCCCTGCTTCGGCATGCTCGCCGACAAATTCGGAGTCGGCTGGATGATCAACATGGCCCCCTGATCGACTCCCGCCTCTACCCATTTTCCCACGCCCGCTTTCCACCTCAGTTTCTCGTTTCAAGGAACCCCGAGATGAACGCCAAGATTCGCTCTGTTGCCTTTGCCCTCGCCCTCTTATCCAGCGCAGGCATGTCCTCCCTCGCCTGCGCCGCCGATGCAAAAACGCCCTCCGCCGAAGAAATCGCCGCGGCGCTCGCCGCCGCCGGCCAGCCCAGCGACCATCACGCCAAACTAAAACCCCTCGCCGGCGAATGGACCTACACCTGCAAGGTCTGGATGGATCCCAGCCAACCCGCGGTCCAGTCCAAGGGAACCGTCGAACGCAAATGGATTCTTGGGGGTCGATTCCTGGAGGAACACTACTCCGGAACCAGCCCACACGGATCCGGCGACTTTGAAGGCCGCGGCCGGATCGGCTACGACAACGCCCAAGGCAAATACACCTACGACTGGGTTTGCAGCATGTCGACCGGTTCCAGTTCCGGCCTGGGGACCATCAACGACAAAAACAACCAGTTCACGTTTCAAACCGAAATGTTCTGCCCCATCTTCAAGAAAACGATGCGTGGCCGGGACGAAATCCGCATCGAGAAAGACGGACAGGTCGTCATGGAATCCTTTATGAACCAGGATGGCAAAGAGATGAAGTTGATGGAACTCACCGCCGTCCGCAAGAAAAAGTAGTCGCGACCGAAAAGTCAACAATCGGATCCATCGACACATCGGCCCATCAACGGACCGGCCGGGCGAGATCAGTATCTCCCCCGGCCGGTTTCGCGTTTCGTCATTCGATCGGCCGATCCCTCTCGCCTACCAGCCGGCCCCCTTCGTCGTTGTCCGCACCCGCGCCAGGTACATATCGGCGGTGATGTACAACGTACTGCCGTCGTCCCCCCAACCACAGTTGGCGGTCGCCTCGCCCGTGTCGATGCTCCCCAGGTACTTCCCCGCCGCCGAAAACACGTGGACCCCGCCCGGTCCGGTCGCGAACACGTTGCCGCTGCGATCGACCTTCAGCCCATCCGGCAGGCCTTTCTTCCCGGCCTTGAACCACTCCGTCGCATCAAAAAACACCCTCCCCGCCCCGAGCGACCCATCCTCTCGCACCGCAAACGCCATCCAGATCGGTCGTTCCGGATCGCTGTTCGCCACGTACAACGTCTTCTCATCCGGCGAAAACCCGATCCCATTCGGCCGGCTCAATTCCTTCGTTAGCAGCGTCACTTTCCCATCCGCGGCCGATATCCGATACACGCCGCAAAAATCCTGCTCCCGCGCCGGATCGTCCCAGTTCTTCTCCAGTCCATACGGCGGATCGGTAAAGTAAATGTCTCCGTTGCTTTTGAAGCACAAATCGTTCGGGCTGTTCAGCCGCTTTCCATTGTATTTGTCCGCCAGCGTCGTCTTCCGCCCGTCGCGCTCCATCCGCGACACCCGCCGATCGCCGTGCTCGCACATCGTCAACCGCCCCTTGGGGTCGATCGCCAGCCCATTCGTCCCCGGCTCGCCTCCCCGCTCTTGTTTCCCGGTGTAACCGGCCGGATGGTACAGCACTTGCGCCTCGGTCTGTCCTTCGTGCCACTGCATGATCCGATTCGGCGGAATATCGGAAAACAGCACCACTCCCTTCGCCCCCCCCAAATCGCCAAAGCCCTTTCCGCTGTCGTGGGGCGTCTTGTTCTCCTTCCACCACACCGGTCCTTCCGCCCAGTCAAACCCGCTGGCCAGCTTCTCCAGCTTGGCGCCCGCCGGAATCAGCTTGTCGAACGCCGGATCGACCCGCACGATCGTCCCAAACGTGGGATACTTCGGGCTTTTCTCCACTTCCTCTCGCGCCGCGGTGCGAGCGTGTTCCAAACCGAGAGCAAGGCAAATTCCCAAAACCAACCAACCGAGCGCGTTTCGGCGCGAACTCCTCAAGACCCGATGCATGGCGACATTCCTGGAAGATGCGTGTGGGTAGTCGAACGGACCAGACCCTGCCGGTCCGCAAGGATTGTCATGGTAATCCGGCCAGCCACCCGATTCAAATCGCACGGGCCGCCCGCTTGCGGCCCCGTTGCCGCCCCTGTGCCACGTTCGGCCGGCCCGCGGTCACCGCCCCCCCGCGCTCGCCAGATCGCGCGGCGCCGCATCGAACGACGGCCGCTTCGCATCGTTCCCACCCGTCGTGCCCCCACGCGCCATAATCCACTCGACGATCCGCCAGTCCATCCAGCGGCAATCCGGATCCCCCTTCGACCGCCCGATAAATCCCAGATGCCCCCCGCCAGCCGCCATGTGAACCTCCACCCCGTCCGGCCAGTCGCTGCGCTGAAAAATCGCCGCTGGAATCATCGGATCGTCAGCCGCTGCCAGGACCAGCGTCGGTATCCGAATCGACGACACCAAGGGGGCCGAACTGCACACCCGATAGTAGTTCTTCGCCGTGCCAAACCCCGAGACACGCGCCGTGTACAGGTCGTCAAAGTCCACCAGCCCCCGCGGGCGCCGCGGTAGCCGATGATCCTCCAGACCCGGTACGTGGCGCATCCGCGCGTCCACCGCCCGCACCAGGCTCCCCACAAAGTGCCGATCGTAAATCCGGTTCGAAAGCCGCGACAAATTCTCGGCGCATGTCTCCAGCTCGATCGGAGGACAAACCGCGATCGCGCTATCCAATCCGCCGCATCCCGATTCTCCCCGTTCTCCCAACAGCTTCAAAACAATGTTCCCCGACAGCGAAAAACCCACGACCGTCGTCGCCGAGCCAGGACAAATCCGCGCGATCTGTTCCACGCACGCCGCCGCGTCATCGCTCCGCCCGCTGTGGTAGGGCAGCCGCGCCAGCTTGATCCCCGCCCCGCACCCCCGCAAGTCCTTGCGAAACGTGCGAATCCCCCGCTGCACCAGCTTGCTCGCCACCCGCTGCATGTACCAGCTCGCGTGGCATCCTGACAACCCATGCATCAACAGCGCCACTCGGTCCCCCGGGCGCCACCCGGGCGGGCAATCGTCGTGCATTACCACCCGATCGCCATCTGGCAGCTCCACCACGTGCGGCGTGGCGGCATAGCCCAGCCGTCGGCTCGGCAAGTACACCGCCGCCACGGTCTGTAGATGTCCGTTCGGCAACAGGGGATGGGCTTTGAATACGGGAAAATCGGCGACGCGCATCGGCCTGCTTTATCCTTGGTTGCTTAGAAGGCAAAGACGCCGGAGAATCGTAGGCGGAG
>JALHPA010000283.1 GCA_022842745.1 Pirellulales bacterium | reverse complement strand
AACACGCGGCACGGCAGGAAGAATTCGTCGTGATGAGCCCCATCCGCCGCCGCATTGCCGAGCGCCTAGTCGAGGCCCAACAGACGGCGGCCCTGCTCACCACCTTCAACGAAATCGATATGACCGAGGTGCTGGCCCTCCGCGCCAAATTCAAGGATGCCTACCTCGAACGCTACGGCATCAAGCTCGGCTTCATGTCGTTCTTCGTCAAAGCCGTGGTCGACGCCCTTCGCCAGTATCCCCAGGTCAACGCCGAAGTCCGCGAACCCCACATCGTCTACAAGAACTACTACGACATCGGCATAGCCGTCGGCGGCGGCAAAGGCCTGGTCGTCCCCATCCTGCGTAACGCGGAGTTCCTCAGCTTCGCCGAGATCGAGACCACGATCGCCGACTTCGGCCGCCGCGCCGCTGAAAACAAGATCAAGCTCGAAGAGCTCCAAGGGGGCACCTTCACCATCTCCAACGGCGGCGTCTACGGTTCCTTGCTCAGCACCCCCATCGTCAATCCGCCACAAAGCGGCATTCTCGGCCTGCATGCCATCCAGGATCGCCCCGTCGCCCGCGCAGGCCAGGTCGTCATCCGCCCCATGATGTACGTCGCCTTGACCTACGACCACCGCATCGTCGACGGTCGCGAGGCGGTCTCCTTCCTCAAGCGCGTCAAGGAGGGCCTCGAAGACCCATCGCGCCTGCTGATCGAAGTCTAGCCACCCCGCACCGCCCCAGTCCCCGCCCCCACCCACGCCCCGCTCCTAGGAGACCCTTGCTCGATGACCAACTACGACCTCGTCGTGATCGGCGGCGGCCCCGGCGGCTACGTTGCCGCCATCCGCGCCGCCCAATTGGGTCTGCGCGTCGCATGTGTTGAAAAAGAGCCGGTCCTCGGCGGTACCTGCCTGCGCATTGGTTGCATTCCCAGCAAGGCCCTGCTCGAGTCCAGCGAACGCTACTTCGAGGCGCGGCATGGTTTTGCCGAGCACGGCGTCCAACTCGGCGAGGTGTCGCTCGACCTCTCCGCAATGCTCGCCCGCAAGACTCGCATCGTCGATCAGCTCACCCGCGGCATCGACGGCCTCTTCAAAAAACACAAAATCCGCCGCTACCTCGGGCGCGGGCGGCTCCGCGGGTCCGGCCAGATCGTCGTCGATTCTCCTCAGGAAGGTCCTCTCGAGCTGGCCGCCCCGCACATCGTTCTCGCCACTGGCAGCCGGCCCGCGGCCCTCCCCGGGGTTGAACTGGACGGCGACCGCATTGGCACCAGCACCGAGGCCCTCTCCTATTCCACGGTTCCCGAACATCTCGTCGTCATCGGCGGCGGATACATCGGCCTTGAGCTCGGCTCGGTTTGGAATCGCCTCGGCGCCAAGGTCACGGTCCTCGAGTACCTTGACCGGATCTTCCCCGGCACCGACAGCGAAATCGCCCGCGAGGCCCTCGATATTTTCCGCCGCCAAAAGATCGAATTCCGCCTTGCCACCCGTGTGGTTTCCGCCAAGGCCGACGCTTCCGGCTGCGTCGTCGAATGCACCGATTCTGAGCCGGTCCGCTGCGACCGCGTCCTGTTGGCCGTCGGGCGCACCCCCTACACGGACAAACTCGGCCTCGAGACCGTCGGCATCCAGCCCGACAAAAAAGGCCGCATCCCCGTCGATCCCCGCTTTCTTACTTCCGCCCCCGGCGTCTACGCCATCGGCGATGTCATCGCCGGTCCGATGCTCGCCCACAAGGCCGAGGAAGAAGGGGTCGCTGTGGCCGAAATCATCGCCACCGGCGCCGGCCATGTAAACTACGACGTCATCCCCTCCGTCATCTACACCGAGCCGGAAATCGCTGCCGTCGGCAAGACCGAGGACCAGCTCAAGGACGAAAACGTCCCCTACCGCAAAGGGGTCTTCCCCTTCCGCGCCAACGGCCGCGCTTTGACCTTGGGCAATGTCGCCGGTCGCATCAAGGTCCTGGCCCACGCCCAAACCGACCGCGTCCTCGGCGTCCACATCCTCGGTCCCCGCGCAGGCGACCTGATCGCCGAAGCCACAGCCGCCATGGCCTTCGGCGCCAGCAGCGAAGACATCGGCCGCGCCTGCCACGCCCACCCCACGCTGCCGGAAACCCTGAAGGAAGCCGCCCTGGCCGTCACCGGCCGCGCGATCCACTTCTAACGCCCGAAAACACCTCGCTAAGCCGCAACTCTCCCACGCCGCTGGCCTCTCCGACTCCACGCCACCCCTCCCCCGGCCAGCGCCGCCAACGCAAGCAAACCCGCGCTCCCCGGCTCTGGCACCATCGCCGCCGCGATCCCCACGGACGGCGAAAAACTCGGCGTTCCTTCCAGTGACTTCGCTTCCGCGCCGGCCAAACCGCCCAGCCCCGCGCTGTTTCCTGCCCCTTTCCCAAATGCGTTGTCGATGACCAGATAGTCCTGGGCATTGACGATTCCATCCAGGTTCACATCCCCCTCCAGCGGCCCGTTCGTCGTCGTCTGGCCAAAGTGATTGTCGATCAGCAGATAATCCGTGGAGCTGACCTCCCCATCCAAGTTCGCGTCTCCCGTGTACACATACGTCACGATCACCTGCTTGCCGGGATTGTCGTAGATCCGTACCCCCTTCCACTCGTTCACTTGGTACGCCGCATTGTCGAACGCCACCAGCGTTCGGTCCCCCGCCGCCGCAGCGCTAGCGCTACGAATCTGCGCCGTGCCAGCCTCTCCGCGCCTGCCATTCTCGATCATCTGCCGCACCTCCAGCAACAGCGACGGCTTGTCCCGATAGTCCACGACAAGATCGTTGTCGTTCAATTCCAAACTCCCCCCCGGCGCAATTTGAAATCGAGAGAGTACAAATAGTGGCGGCAACTCGATCTGGCGAAGCGAATACTCCGCTCGCGGCGCCGCAACCAGCGTCTCTCCAGCCGCAAGATCTAGGCCGTTGATATGTCCTCCGTAGCCAATCGAATTGCGTAGGATTGTCGTGGGATCATGAAAAAAAAAACTCGCCCTTCGCATATCGCTGAAGGAGAAGTCGGTGCGATCTACACGTGCGTTTGAAAAGCTTGCCCCAATCAGGCTCTGTCCTCGGAAGTTCCAGCCGGAAAGTCCTATCGATTGAAATCCTATCCCTGACAAGTCCTTCATCTTATAGCTGGCGGACGAGTAGAGCTGATCGCTAGTCAAATTGTTCTGACCGCTGAATTGAGCTCCCCTCAGGTCGGCGTCGGTGAAATCGGCGTTTGTCAAACTCACATTACTGAATCGCGCTCGTCGCAAACTCTGACCGGAGAAATTCCAGCCCCTCAGATCGTTCCAAGAGAAATCAATTTCGTTCAATGACTTCTGACGATAGCTGGCGGTGGAGTACAGTTGTTCTTTTGTAAATCCATTGTTCGTTGTATTAACTAACCATGCCTGCAAAATATCGGAGTTGGTAAAAATGGTGTTCACCAGTTTTGCACCGAAGAAAGAAGCTCCTGTGAGATTCTGCCCTTGAAAGGTCCAGCCAGAGAGTTCGTTGCCCCCAAATTTTATTCCGGACAAATCCCGCTGTTGATAACTCTCCGTCGAATACAGTTGCTCGCGCACAAAACCCCTGTCGACCACGCTGGAAAAGTTCACTCCATTGATGGTAGACTGCCGAAAGTCGGCGTTCGCAAGAATTGCCTCTTCAAAACTCGCCCCCGTCAGATTCATGTTTGCGAAGTTCCAGTCGGATAAATCATTCCGTGCCAGCACGATCCCTGCCAAATCCCTCTCTTGATAGCTCGCGGTGCTGTAGATTTGTTCCGGAGTTAAACCGCTCCGGCTCGTTTCGGTAAAGTTGGCTTTCTTAATCTTCGCGTCCACGAGAGACACTTCACTCATTTTCGCCTGCCGAAATGTGCCTCCGCTCAAATCGAATCCGCCGAAGTTCTGTCCCGAAAGATCGAAAGATTCTAATCGGATTCCTCGCAAGTCTTTGCGTTGTGCGCTCGCTGTGGACCATAGCTGGACCAGGTTGAAGCCTTCGGTGTACGAAAAGTCCGCTCCGACCACTTCAGCGTCCGCAAAGTCGGCGCTTCCCAATCGAGAGCGACTGAAACTGGCGTTGGTCAGATTAGCTGCGGTAAAAATTGCCTCGTTCAAGTTCGCGTAATTGAAGTCTGATCTATTCAAATCGGTGCGCGAAAAGTCCACATTCGGCAAATCGGCTGACCGAAAACTACTCCACGCAAATTGTGCGTCCGTCCATCGGCTGTTCGCGGCCGATGCTCTGGAGAAATTGCTTTTCTCCAACACCGCCCCAATAAAATCCGAGTCGTTCAATTGTGACCGCGTAAAATCTGCTTCCCGCAATTGCGAGTTGCGTCCATGAATTCCTGTCAGGATCGCGTCGGTAAAATCGGTCTTAGCCCCCGTGGCACTTCTCAAATCGGCCAACGCCAGGTCGGCGTTTGTGAATGAAGCTTTCGATAGCTCAGCCTGGGTCAAATTGGTTCCGCGTAACACACTCCCCTCGAACGACGCCCCGCCAAGATCTTGCCCCTCCAGATTCCATCCGGAGAGGTCATTTTCCGCGAACTTCACCCCCCGGAGATCGTGCTGCGCATAATCCGACGTCGCCACCAAATCGGACTCTCGAAACCCCATCTTCGTCGCGCGCGTCAAATCGCTCCCGGCGATTCTGGCCCCCTTGAAGTCAGTGTTTTGTAAAGACGCTCCAACCAAATCGGCGCCACGCAGGTCCACATTTGTCAGCTTTGCCCCATCCAACCGCGCGTCTCGCAATTTCGCGCCTGTCAATGCTCCTCCGCTTAAGTCTTGGTTGGAAAAGTCCCATCCGGCGAGGTTGCCCAGCGCCAGTTTGATGCCTCGCAAATCTCGCTGCTGATAATCCCGAGTCGAGTAGAACTGTTCGGCCGACATTCCTATCCCTTCCAGATTCGCACCGTGCAACATAGCGTCGTTCAGTCTTACTCCCGACCAGTTGACGAATCTCAGGTCAGCGTTGCTCAAGTCGGCGCCCGAAAGATCGGCGTCGGCCAGATTCTGGGACCGGAAATTCCACCCTGCCATCCGATTGTTCCGCAGCTTGATCCGTTCCAGGGATCCTTGAGAATAGCTTTTGGTCGAATACAACTGCTCGGCGGTGAGTCCTCCGGCGGTGGTTTCAGAAAGGTCGATACTTACAAGAGT
>JALHPA010000282.1 GCA_022842745.1 Pirellulales bacterium | reverse complement strand
CGCTGCCGCCGGGGGTGCAGATGGGGGAGATTTTCTTCAGGTCTTCGCCATAGATCGGGCTGGCCAGCATGCTCTCGCGAGCGCGCATCCAGTTGACGTTGCCGCGGAGGGTGTTGATTTCGCCGTTGTGGGCGATGTAGCGGAAGGGATGAGCAAGATCCCAAGTGGGAAAGGTGTTGGTGCTGTAGCGCTGGTGGACGAGGGCCAAGGCGCTCACCATGCGATCATCGACCAGATCCTTGTAATAACGTTCCACCTGGTCGGCCAAGAGCAGGCCCTTGTACACGAGCACGCGGGAGGAGAGCGTGCAAATGTAGAAGTATTTCTTTTGCGGCAGCTTGGTAGCGCCGATCGCGACTCCTGCGCGCTTGCGGATAACGAACAGCTTCCACTCGAATTTGTCGGTCGGCGTATTGGGCCCGCGGGCAACGAACGCCTGGCGGACGGCGGGTTCGACGTCGCGCGCGGCGCGGCCGATGTCGGTATTGTCGGTGGGGACGGTCCGCCAGCCGAGGAAAACCTGGCCTTCCTCTTCGCAGATGCGTTGGAACTCGCGCTCGCAGGTTTCGTGTTGGGCGCGATCGGGAGGGAGGAAAATATTGCCGACGGCATATTCGCCGAGCGGCGGGAGGGAGATACCGAGCGACTCCGCCTGAGCGCGCAGGAAGACGTCGGGGGTCTGGATCAGGATGCCTGCGCCGTCGCCGGTCAACGGGTCGCAACCGCAAGCGCCGCGATGGGTGAGGTTGACCAGGATCTCAAGCCCCTGCTTGACGATTTGGTGGCTTTTTTGGCCATGCATGTTGACGACGAAGCCGACGCCGCAGGCATCGTGTTCGTTGGCCGGGTCGTACAGCCCTTGTTCAGGCGGCAGGCCGGGATTGAATTGTTGAGGTTCCATACGGGTGGTCCTGGCGGGCTGGGCGTTCGTCAACCGAGTGCGCCGCGTTGCTAAGGTTTGCGATTTTTAATCCGCGGCCCGTCGATCGGGGCCGCACGGAACAAGCGAGAACCGCCTGTTCCGGTTATGGAGTCGCCGCCAGCCAATTGCCGGCGAGCGGTTTGTTGTAGGTGGATTTGAGCTGCGCGTCCTCCCCTGACGCGCGCTCCTGCGGCAGTCGATCCAACACCGGACTGTCGATGGCATCGCGTTCCGCTTCCGCGGCAGCCGCCGCCCGATCCGCGGCGGGGTGTCCGTTATCGGCCAGGTCCTTATCGACTAGTTCCCTATCGGCCAGGTCTTTGTCGGCCAGGTCCTGCGGACGCAGGCCGTCCGCACGCAACAGGTCGATAAAGCGGCGAACCGTGACGCCCAACTCCTTGCCGCGGCGGTAGAGCAGGCCCAACGGGCGGACCAGCTCGTCCGTGGCGAGGGGGGAGGCGCAGAGCGTGCCTGCGGCGACCTCGCGGGCGATGGTGGGTTCGGGCAGGAAGGCGATGCCTGCGCCGATTTCGACGGCGCGCTTGATGGTTTCGATGTTGTCGAACTCCATAGCGACGCGAACTTCGGCATTGTGAGCGGCCAAGGCGCGGTCGATTTCACGGCGGATGGTGAGGTCGGCGTCGAAGCTGACGACGGCCTCTCCTTCGAGTTCTTCGAGGGCGACGGGGCCGCGGCCGGCAAAGCGATGGGACGGGGCGCAGACGAACATCATCGGCTCTTCGCGCCAGACAACGGATTTGATGGTCCGCGAGGACTTGGGATAGCTGACGAGGCCGAGATCGGCCTGGTCGTTCTCGACGGCCTCATACACGCGGTGGGGATGGAGATATTCGAGCCGGACGTTGGCCTTGGGGTACTGGGTCATGTACTCGCGGACGTAGCGGCTCATGTGGTGCAGCCCGATCGAGTAGATCGAGGCCACGCGGACCCGGCCGGCGACTTCGCCATGGAGCGAGCGGACTTCCTCTTCGAGGGCGAAGTAGCGGTCGACGAGCTTGCGGCAGCCCTCGTAATACATTTCGCCTTCTGGAGTTAGGGCGAATGGCCGCTTGGAGCGATCGATCAGCTTGACGCCGACGCGGCTTTCGAGTTGGTTGATGACCTGGCTGACGCCGGACTGGGAAATGCCGTTGTCGTCGGCAGCGCGCGAGAAGCTGCGGCGATACACGACATCGCAGAAGATTTTGAGGGACTTGAGGTGCATGCAATCGCTGCGGGTTTCCGCGGGTGTGGCCCGGGTCCCGGATGGGAATCAGAAAATCAAATACAACTTGAGACCAGTATTTCCTCTGAGGATGATAGGTTAAGTACCGTTTCGGCATTCGTCAAGCTACCGCGTTGGCAAAATCCGAAAAACCGGAGAAAGGGTAGTCTTTTGCAGACCCCGGCTCGTGATTTCCTAACATGTTTATCAGACAAATCTTAGAGAAAATGGTTCGGACTTGCAGTATCAAGGGTGCTAATGAAATCTGCGCCTTCCGTTTTTGTGCTGGATACGAAGCGGCGTTCCATTATGAATGCGGCGACGCTTAGGCGGACCCCAGACCGCAGAATGAAATGAATGGCACTGTCCCAGCACCAGCAGCCGAGAGCCACTGACGGGTCGCTGAGTGCGAGAGCGAAGAAGGTCGGTCGCAGCGAGATGTGTGCGAAATAGCGCGCGCTGATTCCCCCGGCGACTTGCCCTATGGCGAGAGTCGGGGGCGGCCGCGATCGCTTCACTTTTAACGCGACCGAAATTCAGGCCCCAGGAGGGCGTTGTCTAAGAGGCGGGTGGCGCCGACGCGGAGGGCGGCGATCGCGGCGGAGGGGGCGGCGATGGCGGAAACTTCTTCCAGCGTTTCCGCATCGACGATGGCGGCGTAATCGAGTTGAACGCCGGGGGTGGATTCGATGCGCGCGCGGAGGGCGGCCGAGAGTATCGCGGCCGAGCGTTCGCCGGCGGCAAAGCGTTCTTCGACATCGCGCAGCGCGGACGGCAGGCAGAGCGCGCGGCGACGCTCGTCGGCGGAGAGGAAGACGTTGCGGGAGCTCATCGCCAGGCCGTCCGGCTCGCGGACGATGGGGCAGACGCGGACCTCTACCGGCAGATCGAGATCGCGGACCATGCGGCGGACGACGACCGACTGCTGGAGGTCCTTTTGTCCGAAGAAGGCGAAATCGGGCTGGGCCATGTTGAACAGCTTGAGCACGACGGTGGTCACGCCGCGAAAATGGGTCGGGCGCGCGGCGCCTTCCCAGTGGCGAGTGAGGGATTCAACCTCCGCCCGCGTGCAAAATCCGGGCGGGTAGACCTCTTCGGTGGCCGGGGCAAAGATCAGGTCCGCGCCGGCCGGCGCCAACAAGGCGGCGTCCCGCGCCAGGTTGCGGGGGTAGCGGGCGAAGTCTTCGCCAGGGCCGAATTGGGTCGGGTTGACGAAGATCGTGACGACGGTGAACGCGCCAGCGGCTTGGGAGGCAGTCACCAGGCTTGCGTGCCCGGCGTGCAGGGCGCCCATCGTCGGCACGAGGCCGATTGGCACACCTTGGTGGCGGCGGGGGGCAACGGCCGCGCGCAGGTCGGCGACCGTGTGAACGATGGGGGGGGGAGTCGGGACGGTTTGATTCATGCTGGATCGGGGGGAAGACAGTCGAGCAATTCGCGGATCGTGCGGCCGAGAAGGGGATGGACCCAGTCAGGCGCGATTTCAGCGGCCGGTTCGAGGACGAAGCGCCGCTCGGCCAGGCGGGGATGGGGGATCGTCAGGCTTGGCGATTCGAGCATCACTTGGTCGTAGAGCAGAAGGTCGAGGTCGAGCGTGCGCGGTCCAAATCGCTCAAGCCGCACGCGGCCGAATTGCCGTTCCACCGCGGCCATTTCGGCGAGCAACTCGGCCGGTTCGAGGGTTGTATCCAGCAGGGCGGCGGCATTCAAGTACGGGGGTTGATCGGGCGGGCCGCCGCAGGGGGCGGTTTCGATCCAGCGGCTGGCGCGCACCACGTTGATTTGGCCCAATGTCCGCAAGGCGTCGAGAGCGCCTGCGAGACTCCGTGCCCGGTCGCCAAGATTTGAACCGAGGGCGATGAGAGCGAGCGCCATGGCGGGGTGGGGGTTAAACCCCCGCGGTCAGACCGAGTCGTTCGCCGCGGTAGCCGCCGGACTGGACACGCTCGATCCACTCGCGATTCTCCAAGTACCAGCGGACGGTCAGCTCCAAGCCGGTTTCGAAGCTTTGCGCAGGTTTCCAGCCTAGCTCGCGTTGGATTTTGGACGAGTCGATGGCGTAACGGCGATCGTGGCCGGGGCGGTCCTTCACGAAGGTGATCAGCCGCTCGCACGCGCCGTGGGGCAAGCCAGGACAGAGGCGATCCACGGCCTGGCAGATTAGGTGGACGATTTGCAGATTGGTGCGCTCGCAGGAGCCGCCGATGTTGTAGGTTTGGCCCGGTTGACCGGCATTGAGGACGGCGGAGATGGCGCGGCAATGGTCCTCGACAAATAGCCAGTCGCGGACGTTCTGGCCGTCACCGTAGACCGGCAGCGGCTTGCCAGCGAGGGCATTCAAGATCATCAACGGAATGAGCTTCTCGGGAAACTGGTAGGGGCCGTAGTTGTTCGAGCAATTGGTGATCAGCGTGGGGAGGCCGTAGGTGTGGTGGTAGGCGCGCGCCAGGTGGTCGGAAGCGGCTTTCGAGGCGGAGTACGGCGAGTTGGGAGAATAGGGGGTGGTTTCCGTGAACAGTCCTGTCGGACCGAGCGAGCCATACACCTCGTCGGTGGAGACGTGGAGGAAGCGGAAGTCGGTCTGGCGGGAGGGGGGCAGATCGGACCAGAACTTTCGCGCTGCCTCCAACAGGCCAAACGTCCCGACGACGTTGGTCTGCACGAACTCAGCAGGGCCGTCGATGGAGCGATCGACGTGGGACTCGGCGGCGAAATTGACCACCGCGTCCACCCGGTGCTCCTGCAACAGCTCGCCGACGAGGCGCGAATCGCCGATGTCCCCTTGCACGAAGACGTGCCGGGGGTGCTCCAACACCGAAACTAGCGAGTCCAGATTGCCCGCGTAGGTGAGCTTGTCGAGGTTGACGATCCGCCAATCGGTATCCTGAATGACAAGGCGGACAAAGCAGCCGCCGATGAAGCCCGCGCCGCCAGTCACCAAGAGGGTCCGCATCATTTGATCCTATGGTTGTCGAGTCGGGGTCGGGCGATCCGCAAACGGCGGGTGTCTTGGGGCCGGCAGTCGACGGCCTGGGAGACCTG
>JALHPA010000281.1:1832-5201 GCA_022842745.1 Pirellulales bacterium | reverse complement strand
ACCGTGGTCAGCTATCTCACGGAACGCAAGCTGATCGGCGACAAAGAGCGCGCCACCCCTTACGACCCCGCCGGCGACGACCTGCGGCGGATTTTGCAAATGATTCTCTTCCACGAGGCCGCCGGGGGGCGGCGGTACACCGGACTGACCAGCCGCTATTTGCACCGGCTCGACTGGTCGAACCTGTTGGGCCGGGGAGAGGCTGTTTTGCTCGCTACAGGGCCGACGACGATACCGGCTGTGCAGGTCCGCGGGCAGCAAGGGGAAGTGGAAATCGGCCAGACGCTGGCGGTGTACCGCTGGCGATTGCCGGTCCTGGCCGTGGACTCGGAAAACGCCAGCGATTTCCCGCCGCTTACCCTGCCGCCGCTGTCCGGGACGGATTAGGGAATAACCCAATCCGCTCGCCGCCCCCTCTTTCCCTTAGCCTAACGACTGACCGTGATTGAAACCCGAGACCTGACCAAGCGCTACGACGAGCTGTTCGCCGTCAAATCGCTCGACATCAAACTCGAGCCCGGGGACGTGTTCGGTTTTATCGGCCCGAACGGCGCCGGCAAAACAACCACCATGCGGATCCTGGCCACGCTGCTCAATCCCACCTCGGGCGAGGCGTACGTCTGCGGCCACTCGATATATACCCGCCCCAAGGAGATCCGGCGGCTCATCGGCTACATGCCAGACGCGTTCGGCGTGTACGACGACATGAAGGTCATCGAATACCTCGAGTTTTTCGCGGCCACCTACCGGATCAACGGGGCGAAGCGCCGCAAGGTTTGCGAGGACGTGCTCGAACTGGTGGGACTGACCTACAAGCGCGATGCTTTGGCTACCAGCCTCTCCCGCGGCATGAACCAGCGGCTCGGGTTGGCCCGGGTCCTATTGCACGACCCGCAAGTGCTGCTGCTCGACGAACCGGCCAGCGGACTCGACCCCCGCGTGCGGATCGAAATCCGCCGCGTCATCAAAAAGCTAGGCCAGATGGGCAAAACCGTGATGGTCAGCAGCCACATCCTGCCGGAGCTGGCCGACATGTGCAACAAGATCGGCATCATCGAGCGGGGAGAACTGCTGGTCAACGCCGACGTCGACGAAGTCATGCGCCGCGTGCGGCATCAGGTCGTGTTGTGGATCGGAGTGCAATCGGACGTCGACCGCGCCGCGCGACTGCTGCAAGACTCTCCCTCCGTCGAGTCCCTGGAAGCCCGCGACGGCCTGTTGCGGGCCACGCTCCGCGATCAGGTGACCGACTACAGCGACCTGCCGACGCTGCTGGTACAAAACGGCCTGCGGCTGACGCTGTTCCGCGAGGAGGAGATGAACCTCGAAACGGCGTTCATGGCCCTGACCAAGGGGATCACCGCGTAGCCCAGCGGCCGACCCAGCATCCACTGCACAACGCAGCGATGGATGTCGCCTTGGGAAATCGGTCGACCCGCGAAACAAGCCTGCCCGCCGGTGGTTTCCCAACCGGCGGGCAGGCGCCTGTTGACGCCGGCGGCCACGATCTTTGCCCGGCGCCTGTTCTCAAATTCGGGACCCGTTCGCTCTGTGGTGACGGTTCCGCTACGAACAACCCATGCTGTTGCCGCAGTTGTGGCACAGGTAGCAATTGCCGTTGCGGACCGTGATGGCGCCGCAGTTGTCGCAACTGGGGGCATCCAGTTGAAAACCGGCGAACTGCTCGTCCCGACTCAGCACCGTTGTGGCGCCGTTGGACTTGGGCTGAACGGAGTGGCCCGCCGCACTGCGATGCTGGGAACCGTGCTGCTGGGAACCGTGCGGATGGCTGCCGTTCAGCGCCGGCTTGGCTGCGGGACGATCGGTCGCGCCTTCTTTCGACCCGTCTTTCGATCGGCCGGGGACCGTCGCCGAGGCGCTACCGTGCGCATCGACCTGCCCGCCGGCCTTCATGGCGGCGGGCCCGCGATCAGAGGCCCCATCCTCCGCATCGCCGCTTTGGGATCCGGCATTCGTCGCGCCGGGACTCAGGCCGCGGTTGGCCTCCTTGTAACCAGGCAGGAACGTGATTCCCAACCAGCGGAAGATGTAATCGACGATGCTCTTGGCAATCCGAATATCGGGATTCTTCGTGTAGCCCATCGGCTCGAACCGCGTGTGGGCGAACTTGTTGACGTACACCTCGAGCGGCACTCCGTACTGCCAACTCATCGAGACCGCGGTCCCAAAGCAATCCATCAACCCGCCGACCGTGCTCCCTTCCTTGGCCATGGTGATGAACAGCTCCCCTGGCCGGCCGTCTTCGTACAGCCCAACGGTCAGGTACCCCTCGTGCCCCGCCACGCTGAACTTGTGGGTGATGCTGTGGCGCGTGTCCGGAAGCCGCTCCCGCCGCGGGGCGGCCACCTGCTTGGCGGCCAGTTTGTCCCCTTCCGTGCTGGTCGACAGCGGCTGGCTCTCCTTGGAGCCGTCTCGATAAATCGCCAGGGCCTTCAGTCCCAACCGCCACCCTTCCAGGTACGCCCCGGCCACGTCGGCCGGAGTCGATTCCCGCGGCATATTGACCGTCTTCGAGATCGCTCCCGACAAAAACGGCTGCGCCGCGGCCATCATCGTCACGTGCGCCCGCCAGGCGATCGATCGAACGCCGTTCCGCGGTTGGAACGCGCAGTCGAAAACCGGCAAGTGCTCTTCCTTCAGGCCGGACGGTCCCTCGATCGTATCGTTCTTCTCAATGTAGGCCAGAATCGACTCGATCTGCGGCTGGTCGTAGCCTAGCGTGCGCAGCGCCGAAGGGACCGTGTTGTTGACGATCTTCAACATGCCCCCTCCAGCCAATTGTTTGTACTTGACCAGCGCGATGTCCGGCTCGATCCCGGTCGTGTCGCAGTCCATCAAGAAGCTGATGGTTCCGGTGGGGGCCAGCACCGTCGCTTGGGCATTGCGGAAACCAAAGTCCCGCCCGGCCGACAACACCTCTTCCCAGACGTTCCTCGCGGCGTCCCGCAGATACTCGGGGCAGGCTTCGTCGACCTGCTCCACCGCGTCGCGGTGCATCTGCATCACCTTCAGCATCGCATCGCGATTGACCTCGTACCCATCGAACGGCCCCACCGCCGCGGCTAGCTCGGCGCTGGTCAAATTCGCCGCCCCGTGCAACAGGGCCGTCACCGCCCCGCACAATCCCCGCGCGGCGTCCGAATCGTAGGCCGCGCCGGCCGACATGATCAGGCTCCCCAGGTTCGAATAGCCCAGCCCCAACGGACGGAACTTGTGGCTGTTCTCGGCGATCCGCTTGGTCGGATAGCTGGCATGGTCGACCAGGATCTCCTGGGCGATAAAGAAAATGCGGCAAGCGTTTCCAAACCGCTCGGCATCGAACGTGCCGTCCTCCCGGCGGAACTTCAT
>JALHPA010000281.1:0-1822 GCA_022842745.1 Pirellulales bacterium | reverse complement strand
GGGGCAGGTATGCCAGCGGTTGATCGTGCTGTCGTATTGCACGCCGGGGTCGCCGCATTGCCAGGCGCATTCCGCCATCCGGCCCAGCACATCGCGGGCAGGCCAGCTTGGTCCTTCGCGCGAGGGATCGGTAACCCAGTGCGTCGCCCAGGGCTGATCCGCTACCACGGCCTGCATGAATTCATCCGTGACGCGGACGGAGAGATTCGCATTCTGAAACAGAATGGAGCTGTAGGCTTCGCCGTTGAAGTTGGCCTCGTACCCCCCCTTCTCGATCAGCACGCGGGCCTTTTTCTCTTCCTTGGCTTTGCACTCGATGAACTCCATCACGTCCGGGTGCCAGACCTTGATCGACTGCATCTTGGCGGCGCGGCGGGTCTTGCCGCCGCTCTTTACCACCGCGGCAATCTGGTCGTAAACCCGCATGAACGAGAGCGGCCCGCTGGGCCGGCCGCCGCCCGACAGCTTCTCGCGGTGGGAGCGTAACGTGGAGAGGTCGGTGCCGGTCCCCGATCCGAATTTGAACAGCATGGCCTCGCTGCGGGCCAGCTCCATGATGTCTTCCATGTCGTCGCGGACGCTCTGGATGAAGCAGGCCGATCCCTGGGGATACTCGTAGGGGTTGTCTGGCTGTCGCACGGTTTCCGTGTCGGCGTCCCAATGCCAGTTGCAAGACGCCCCCTTTACGCCGTATTGATGAAACAGCCCGACGTTGAACCACACGGGGGAATTGAAAGCGCCGTGCTGGTGCAAACAGAGCCAGGTCAGCTCCCGATAGAACCGCTCGCCGTCCTCGGTAGTGGCGAAGTATCCATCCTCGATCCCCCAGTCGGCGATCGTGCGGCTTACCCGGTGGATCAACTGTTTGACGCTCCCCTCCCGCTCGGCCGTGCCATTTTCGCCGTAGAAGTACTTGCTGACCACGACGTTGGTGGCCAACTGGGTCCAGAACTTCGGCACCTCGCAATTCGGCTGTTCAAACAGCACCTCCCCCGCTTCCCCCTTGATGACCGCCGTCCGTTGATCCCACTCCACGGTATCGAACGGACTGGCTACGTCGCCAGGACAGAAAACCGGGTCGATCGCCAACCCGCCGGCACGAACGCGAGAACGCTTGGAGGACATTTTGACGCGACGACGCACGACTGCGGTTTCCGCTTGAGCCATAACGAGATCCTTCCTAGAGAAACGGGGTTCCATCCATCAGATAATGTACTATTGTACACAACCTGATAGCTTTTGTCGTCCCTTGACTGGTTAGAAATTCAGACCGTTCGTTCGGTCCGCTGGATTTCCATACCCGTGCAAGCTTTATGCCAATCAAGGGGCATAACAACTATATATTGTGGTTTCGGTTGTCTGCTACCACAATATGCTGCGGGGTCTGAGTCTAGCCGATTTTTGCCGTCCGTCAAGACAATCTCGCCGCTAGTCGTAAAACCGTTCGCCTGCGGCGGTTGCAAACCGCGCCCCGAATCCGATTCCAGCCGCTCGCGCGCGGGCGGCGAACCGAAACCCGAATCATGGCAAAGGATTACAGTCAAAAGAGCGCTCGGACCGCTGACGCGAGCGCAAATTTCGGTCGGCGGAAATTTTTTTCACGCCGAGACGCACTCGCCAACAGCCCACCCACTCTACGCGGTGCGCGAATCATGGCTGGACTGCCAGCGTCGGCCGGACGCAGAATTCCACAGGCCCCAAGAAGGACCGAAGATAGACCCAACTGGCGGAACCTGGCCCACCCGCCCAAAACGCGCGCACCAGTACCGCCCACAGTGCGATCCCAGCCGCCAACCGCACAAAACGCAGACGGTTCAGTTGG
>JALHPA010000280.1 GCA_022842745.1 Pirellulales bacterium | reverse complement strand
GCCGCTGGGGGCGGGTCTGTTCGTGTTTGCGAATCTGCTCCAACAGTTCGCCAATCAAGTGGGCCAGGTCACGAATATCGCCAACAGCATCCAGGCCAGTTTGACGGGCGCCGAGCGAGTGTTTGAAATTCTCGACGCGCCCCTCGAGGTGCGTTCGCCGGCCGATCCCGTACCGCTTTCCCGAGCCAAGGGGGCTGTGCGATTCGAGCGAGTTTCGTTTGGATACCGACCAGACCGCACCGTGCTCGCCGAAATCGACTTTGCGGTCCGGCCGGGGCAGGTGGTCGCTCTGGTCGGCGCCACGGGAGCTGGCAAGAGCACGATGATGAGCCTTTTGCCGCGATTTTATGACCCGACCGCCGGCCGCATCCTGCTCGATGGAATCGACGTGCGGCAGCTCGACCTGGACCAGTTGCGCCGCAACGTCGGGTTGGTATTTCAAGAGAGTTTTCTGTTCAGCAACACGGTGGCGGCGAATATCGCCTTTGGGCACCCCGATGCGACGGTGGAACAAATCGAACGAGCCGCGAAGATCGCAGCGGCCCACGACTTTATCGCCCAACTCCCCCACGGGTACGACACGGTCGTTGGAGAATACGGCGCGAACCTCTCCGGCGGGCAGCGGCAGCGGTTGGCGATTGCCCGCGCGGTGCTGCTCGATCCGCCGATTTTGGTGCTGGACGACGCGCTGGCGTCGGTGGATGCCGAGACCGAGCACGAGATCCTCCAGGCGATGGAAAACGCCATGGCCGGCCGCACGACGTTTGTCATCGCGCACCGGCTGAGCACATTGCGGCGGGCCGATTTGATTTTAGTGCTGGAGAATGGCCGCATCGCGCAGCGTGGGACGCACGAGCAACTGCTGCGGCAGGAAGGACATTATCGGGATGCCGCGGTCGTCCAATTGTGCCTCGACGAAGACGATTTGAGCGCAGCCATCGACCACGAAAACGCGGCGGAACGCCACGTCGCGTGAATGCGGGTGCATATCCGTCCGCGAGGATCCCCCGGCAATTGCCGGCCAGTTCAGTTTTATGCAATCCAACGACACAAGGTCGAACATGGCGGCCTCCCTTGCCAATTACCATCCCGCTCGCGCCTTGACCCGACTGGAACGGCGCGAGGAGCAGGAAGCCGAGCAGCGCCCGCTCGACCTGGCATTGATCGCGCGCTTGATCCGGTATACCCGCCCGCACGCCTGGCTGCGGAATTGGCTGTTTATTCTGGTCGCCATCCGCTCGTTCCAATTGCCGGCGCTGACCTGGGTTATTGCCTGGGTGATTACTGGCCCGATCAGCGATGGGAATGTGGGGGGAGTGATTGGAGGGATGTTCGCATTTCTGGTCCTGGCGGCATCGACCCAGATCGTCATGCACTTCCGCCAACGGATGGCGCTGCAACTGGGGGAGCGGGTGGTATTCGACCTGCGCAACGACATATTTGCGCACTTGCAGTCGATGCCGATGAGCTTCTTCCACCGCACCAAGTTGGGGCGGATCATCAGCCGGATGACCTCGGACGTGGAAGACGTGCGAGTGGGGGTGCAGGAAGTATTGTTCGTGAGCATGGTGCAGATTGGGCAGATGGGCGTGGCCGCGGCGTTCATGTTGTGGTACGACCGGTGGCTGTTTCTGATGGTGCTGTTGCTGGCGCCCGTGCTGTGGGGGATCAATCACGTCTTTCATGGCCGGTTGAGCGTGGTTCTGCGGCAGATGCGGGATTCGTTCAGCCGGGTGACGGCTACACTGGCCGAGAGCGTCAACGGTATTCGTGTGACGCAGAGTTTTGTGCGGCAGGACGCCAACGCGCGGTTGTTTGGCGGCTTGTTGAACGATCACGCGCAGTACAATTTCGCCTACAGCCGCAATCAGGGGCTGTTCTTGCCGCTGTTGGACTTGAATAGCCAGGTGTTCGTGGCCGGTCTGCTGATTGTGGGGGGCTACCGCGCGCTCTCGGGCGGCTCGACCACCGAAATCGGCGATCTGGTGGGGTTCTTTTTCATGGCCAACATGTTTTTCAGCCCGATCACCATTCTGGGGAATCAATACAACCAGGCGCTAACATCCATGGCCGGCGCCGAGCGGGTGTTCAAGCTGTTGGACTCGCAGCCCGATTGGTCGGACGCCCCCGGTGCGATCGCCGCACGGCGGCTGGAAGGCCGGGTGGAGTTTCGGGATTTGTCGTTTGGCTACGATCCGGCACGGCTGGTACTGCGGAACATCGACTTCGCGATTGAACCTGGCCAGACGGCGGCCCTGGTGGGACACACCGGCAGTGGAAAGACATCCATCGTGAATCTCATCGCCAAGTTTTACTTGCCGACCTCGGGAGAGATATTGTTGGATGGCCGGGACCTACGCACTTTGACCAGCGAGTCGCTACGGCGGCAGATCGCCATCGTCCCTCAGCACAATTTTCTGTTCAGCGGCACGGTCCGAGACAATATTCGCTTAGGACGCCGCGACGCGACGGACCAGGAGGTCGAGGACGCGGCGGAGCGGCTGGGATGCTGGGACCTGTTCGCCGGGTTGAGCGAAGGTTTTGAAACCCAAGTGGGGGAGCGCGGGGGAAACCTATCGCTCGGCCAGCGCCAGCTTGCCTGTTTCGCTCGGGCCATGCTTGCCGACCCGCGAATCTTGATTCTGGACGAGGCTACGAGCAGCGTGGACGCCGCCACCGAGGCCAAGGTGCAACGGGCCTTGCGAATTCTGTTGCGCCGGCGGACCAGCTTTGTCATCGCCCACCGGCTGAGCACGATTCGCCACGCCGACCGGATTCTGGTTCTGGACGGGGGTGAATTGGTCGAGTGTGGCGCGCACGACGAACTGGTGGAACGGGATGGCGCCTACGCGCGGCTGTATCGGCGATTCTCATCTGGAGCGGCGGCATAGAAGCCAATCACCTTTTGCAAAGGACCGACCCATGGTCGTGCTCGAATTCAGTATCGTCCCTTTGGGAGTGGGCGAAAGCGTCAGTCCCTTTGTGGCGCGGTGCGTGGAGATCGTTGCCGCCAGCGGACTCGAATACCAGTTGCACGCGATGGGGACGCTGGTGGAGGGGGAGCTGCGGGAACTGTTGGATTTGCTGGAAAAATGCATGAACGCGGTGGCTGCGGATTGCCCGCGCGTGACATGCTCCGCGAAGTTTGATAGCCGGCCTGGGAAACAGGGCCTGCTCAAGGCCAAGGTCCAGAGCGTGGAGGCGAAAGTCAGCGGGCCGGTGCGGACGAGCCTGTGACGGACCGATGCGGTCGGAAGCGAAATCTCCGCTTGCCGCCGCTTCGAGAAGCGAAACGATCGACCCAAAATGTCGCCTCGGGCGCACGCCAAGCTATTGCCCCGCGAGTGCGGCGCGGTAGTCCGCCAAGGCGAAGAAGTAGTCGGCAATGGCGGCGATTTCAGCCAGTTCGGCGTCCGCGGTGGTGATTTCGCGTAGATTGACGAACAAGATGTTGCTTTGGCCAAGCTCAAATCTCAGATCTTCCGCTTGCTCCATTTGCTTGGCCAGCTCGACCGCCTGGCGGGCGAATTCGATCCGCTGGTAAGCGGCAACCAGGGCGGAAACGGCATCCTGCACCTTGGTCGTCACCTGATCGGCGATGTACTGCTCCTCCGCGCGCAGTTGGCGAAGCTCCGCTTCAGAGGTCCGCATGTTTCCAGTTGCCATGCGCCGTTGCAGGGGGGTGCTGAAAATCAATCCGGCTTCCAATTCGAACGGCCCTTTGTCGTTCTTGGGAGTGGCCCTGGCCCCGACGTCTTTGCTCGCGTAGAGGGAGCCATCCAGCTCTGGCAAAAATTGGTTCTGAGCCAGTCGCAACTCCACCGCCGTGCGCTGCTGCTCCAATCGAATCCGACGAAGCTCGGGATGGCGGCTGAGAGCCAAGACGATGTCGTCGTTGAGCCCCTCGCGCCGCGGTTCGATGGGCGTAGGGAACTTTGCCGGAACGCGTCGTCGCTCGACCAAAAGCGGGGCCGCAGTATTTGGATCTCGATAGAAGAGGGACAGTTCGATCGTGGCCTTTTCCAACCGCCGCGTCGCGGCGATCACCGCGGCTTCGCGGCTGGCAATCAACCGGCGATTGTCGACCCGTTCGATGGGAGCGATCGCGGTCTCGGCGACTTGCTTGGCGATGATTTCGTCTCGCAATTGGGCGATCCGCAAGTACTCACGGGCGATGGCTTCGCTTTGCGCAGCGGCTATCCAATTCCAATAGACGTTGGTCGCCGCCCGCTGAAACTCGATCTGTTGTTTGCGGATTTTTGGCTCGGCCAGTTGGACCTTCAAGGTCCCCTTCTGCAGCTCCGCACGGCGCTTGTCGAAGGCCCGATCGCGCCAGAACGGCACGGTGGTTCCGAGGGCGAATTCCCCTCCTTCGTTGGTTTGTCGTTCGCCGTACCAGGGTTCAAAATTTCCGTCGCCGATGCGGTAACCCCCGGTCACTTTGCCTCCCAAAAACGTCGGCTGCTCGATACCGATGCTGTTGCGGTAGTTCTTGTAAAAGCCCATCGGTTCCGAGACGCTCGCGGCAGCGATTTTCAGATCAAACGCCCCCTCGGCGGCCAACAACTGCCCCGCCGCGATTCCCCGCTCTTGCGCCACGGCGATCAGCAGCGGAAAATACCGGTCCACGCTATCCAGCACTTCCCCCAGGCTCAAGGGGACGACCGCGGCGCCGGCCCCCGCCGGGGGCAATTCCTCGGGCGGCGCCGCTGCGTTTGGCGCAGGGAGGGATTCGGAAGATCGGTTGCCCGTAGCGGCCGCCGATGGATCGATCGACTGCACGCGCAGCTCCGTGCGCCCGGGTCCGCTCGGAGCGGCGCTAGCGGGAGGCTTGTGAGGCGCGGGAGCGGACGGCTCCGCCAATCCAAGAGGTGACTGGGTTGCCGACCCTGATGGGTTATGGGCCGAGGGAGGCGACGCCGTCAAGGGACGAGCCACGGCAAAAAGCCATGTCGCAAAACCCGACAGCAGCGCGCAGCCTACAAGCGATCGGTATCCTGCCCGCCGCATGGCTACTTCCCTTCCCCCTTGGTTGGTTTTGGCTCCGTCATGTCGATAACGGGAGGAAAGCCGTTCAACTGCCGCCATAGTTCAAAGCCGAGCGTGACCTGCCGCAGCAGCACCCAGCCGTTGGCGCGCGTTCCTTGCCTCAGGAAGCGAGTGGAAGGCCAGGGATCGTCGTCCGGATCCGGCACGATCAAGACCCGGA
>JALHPA010000279.1 GCA_022842745.1 Pirellulales bacterium | reverse complement strand
CTCTACAAACAGCATCCGGCCAACTTCGTCCGCCTCGAGCTCAACCGCGAGGAACCCGGCGACGATCCCCAATCCGATCGCTACGCCCGCGCCGCCAAGTTCTATCGCAATTGGCTCTCCGAGGGCGTGATCCAGATCGAGCCTCGCCCCGCCATCTACGTCTATCACCAGATCTTCACCTACGGCGGACAAAGCTTCACCCGCCGCGGCTTCATGGCCCGCTGCCGCTTGCAGCGCTTCGGCCAGGGGAACATCTACCCCCACGAAGAGACCATGTCCGGTCCCAAGCAGGATCGCCTCCTCCTCACCCGCGCCGTAAAAGCCAACTTAAGCCAGATTTTCGGCCTCTACCCCGATCCCGATAACGCCGCTCAGCAACTGCTTGAAAAACACGTCGCCGGCCAGCCCCCCATCGAAGCGGCCGACCACCTCGGCGTCATCCACCGCGTCTGGACCGTCACCGACCCAGCCGTCATCTCCTCCCTGGGCGGCCTCATGGGTCTCAAGCCCATCTTCATCGCCGACGGCCACCACCGTTACGAAACCGCCTGCAACTACCGCGACGAGCTCGCCGCCGCCCGCGGCGGACCCCTCCCCGACGACCACCCTGCCAATTTCGTCCTCATGGTTTGCATTGGCATGGACGACCCAGGCTTGATCGTCCTCCCCACCCATCGCCTCTTCCGCGGCCTCCCCCCCCTCGATTCCTCCGCGCTCAAGCAAAAGCTCGCCGACGCCTTCTCCACCCGCGTCGCCGGCGAAGGCGCCGACCTCGCCAGTACCGTCTGGGATGAAATCGAGACCGAAGGCGATCAGGGCGCCCTCGGACTCTTCACCCCCACAGACGAACGCTGGACCATCGCCCGACTCACCAGCGCAGGCAAGCATAAGATGGCCGAACTCTCCCCCGACCATTCCCCCGACTGGCAAGGCCTCGGCGTCGCCCTCCTCCACCGCCTCCTGGTCGACACCCTCCTCCAAGCCCAGGGCCACCCCAAGCCCGAATACGTCCATCTGGTAGAAGAAGTCGAACAAGGCCTCGACACCGGCGAATTCTCCCTCGCCGCCCTCGTCATGCCCGCCACCGTCGACCACATCCGCGCCATCAGCGAACACGGCGAACGCATGCCCGCCAAAAGCACCTACTTCTACCCCAAACTCTTAGGCGGCCTCGTCATCCACCCTCTGGAATAGGCCGCTTGAACAAACCCAAGCGACCAAAACCCCATCGGCCCTACACACAAGCGCAAAGCCCCCCTTCCCCGCAGCTTTTCACTGTTAAAATTACTCTGCCGCATGCCGCGCGCAGGGACCGCTTGCCCGCGCGCCCGCTTGCGGTCACAGGTCCAGGGCGACTAATCTAAATACAGGGACCTTTCCGCGCCCGGCCGAAAACGCCGGGCGATCGAGTTCGCGCGGAACGCGGTGCGCCTCGCGGCTTTCGCCGCCGGCGGGCAATAATCGAGCAGGGGAAACAGGCAGTCGATGCTGGCCTATCTGGTAATCCGTGAAGGCGCCAAGTGGACCGACGTATTCCGTCTGGTCGCCGGGCAAACTGTTACCATCGGCCGCGCCCCCACCAACCAGATCGTCCTCAAGGACGACCGCTGCAGCCGCACCCACGCCGAAGTCTTCATCACCCAGGGAAACTGGGTCATTCGCGATCTCGACAGCCGCAACGGCACCCTTGTCGGCAACGAGGCCGTCCGCGGCGATCGCGTTCTCGAAGCCGGAGACATCGTCCGCATTGGCCAATCCCAACTCGCCTTCGTCCACGATCTGGCCGCCGCCTTCCCCGACTCCTCCCATCCCCTCCGCAGAGTCTCCCCCGCGGCCGCCAACGACGAAACCGTCAACACCGCCTTCGACGACTCCAACGTCCTCAACGCCGACGAACCGACCACCATCACCCACCGCCGCGGCCAAACCAAATTCCTCGAACCGGCCGACGCCGAACAGACCCCGATCCCCAAGGTCGGCCGCGCCGCCGCCCAGCTCTGCCGACTGGCCTTCGAATTGGCCAAGGCCCCCGACGTCGTCGCCATCGCCAAGCAGGCCCTCCAGGGCCTCTTCGACAGCACCCAGGTCGACGCCGGCGCGGTCCTGCTCCTGCCGCGCGACTTCAAGGGCGAGCCCACCGGCGCGGACTTGGAAGTCGTCGCCTCCCGCACCGACTCCTCCCTCTCTTACCACCGCGTCTCCTCCTTCCTGGCCTCCACCGTCCTTCGCGAAGGCGAAGCCGTACTCGCCCGCAACGTCATGGGCGATAGCACCCTCGGCAGCCGCGACAGCAAAGGCGAGTTCCACACCACCAGCGTCATCTGCGCGCCGATTCGCCGCGGCGCGAAAGTGCTCGGCCTGATCCACCTCTGCTCGACCAACCCCCAGCGCGTCCCCGACCCCGACGACCTCGAATTCACCCTCGCCGTCGCCGAGACGGTGGCCGTCGGCCTCGAAAACCTCTCCCGCCGTCAGGAACTGGTCGACAACCTTTGCCAGATTCGCGACGAAAACGTCCAACTCCGCGAACGCCTAGGCGCGCAGTGCGAAATCATCGGCAGCAGCCTCTTAATGGACAAAGTCAACCGCGAAATCAGCCGTGCCGCTCCCAATCGCGCCACGGTCCTCATCCGCGGTGAAAGCGGCGTCGGCAAGGAACTGGTCGCCCGCGCCGTCCACTTCGCCAGCCCCCGCCGCAAGGGTCCCTTCGTCTGCCTCAACTGCGCCGCCCTCACCGAAAGTTTGCTCGAAAGCGAGCTCTTCGGCCACGAACGGGGCGCCTTCACCGGCGCCACCGAACGCAAAATCGGCAAGTTCGAAGCCAGCGACAGCGGCACGCTCATGCTCGACGAAATCGGCGAAATGAGCCCCACCATCCAGGCCAAGTTCCTCCGCGTCCTCGAAGGGCACCCCTTCGAACGCGTCGGCGGCAGCGAACAGATCAAAGTCGATGTCCGCGTCATCGCCGCCACTAACCGCGACCTGGAAAAGGCCGTCGCCGAGGGGCAATTCCGCCGCGATCTCTACTTCCGCCTCCGCGTCCTCGAGATCACCGTCCCCGCCCTTCGCAAACGCCCCGAGGACCTGCCCGAGCTGGCCCACCATTTTCTGCAAAGATTCAACGCCGAGACGGGCCGCAAAATCACCGGCTTCTCCGCCGAAGCCATCGACCAGATGATGCGCTACCGTTGGCCCGGAAACGTCCGCGAGCTAAAGAACGTCGTCGAACGCGCCGTCGTTCTGGCCCGCTCCGACCGCATCGAGCTGGAAGACCTCGCCCTCACCAAGCTCTCCACCGCCGGAGATACCAACGAACTGGTCCCCACCCCGGCCGCCTTCGAACCCATGTCCTTGGACGAAGTCGAGCGCCGCCATGTCCTGGCCACTCTCAAGGCCACCAACTGGAACAAAAGCCAGACCGCCAACATCCTCGGCATCGAACGGTCCACCCTCGACCGCAAAATCCGCCGCTACGAGCTCGACGGCCTCGTCCCCCGCCGCAGCTTGTAATCGCCTGGTAAGCGGCGTTGCCCACCGCGCCAGCCCCGGACCGCTCGGTTCGCCCAACCGACCGTCCCCTCAATCGCCGCTCTTATCCCCTCCCTCGGCGGCCGCGCTCGCCCCTGGCAGCGGAGCGGTCTTCAATTTCCACTCCTCCTTCTCTTTCACCGCCGTCCAAGTCTGCTCCTCCAGCCGCTGCCCGTTGAGATCCTCGACCGCCACCTGCACCACTGCCTCGTTCTCGCCGGTGAATTCCAACGCGGCCACGCTGAACATTAGCCGCCGGTACCGCTCGCGCAAACGGTCGTCCGGAATCGCCCCCTTGGCAAAATAACGGAAGAACTCCGTCTTTCGCCCTGCCGCGTCCGCCACTCCCGTCACCAAGACGTCGATCCCCCGCCGCGACGGCGCTTCCTTGGCCCCCTGGTCGCATCCCGCCGCCCACAGCGCAAGAAGCGCCCACACAAGCCAGTTCTGTCCAGCGAAACCCCGGGTTCTGCTCGATTGCTTCATCGCGAATCCATTGGCGCCAAAAAACGCTCCCCCACCCATCGCGGCCGCGTTACGGCAACACCATCGGCTCGCCGTTGCTGATCGTCGCCGACGCCCGCCACACCGCCAGATCCAGTTCTTCCCGCACAAACCGCGTCGATGCGTCCCCCATCACCACCACCACGCCCCCAATATGCTTGCTCCGCGCCGCCGCGTAGGTGTTCCCGTTGCTTCGGTTTTCGCTGCACGCCAGCGGGTTCCCCGCCGGAATCGTCGTGTCGCACATCGGTATCGCGTCCTTCTCCGGCGCGTTCGGCGCCGTCCGCGCTGTAAATACCGAAGCCCCCATCGCCGTCGACGTCCACGTCCCCCGCCCATCCCGCGCGGAATCAAATCCCACCACCTCGCTCGCCAGCATCGTCTTCGACGCCCCGTCAGTCATCTGCTTGATGCGCACCCCCCGCCCGTGTCCCATCTTGTAACGGCCCGGACAGCGAGCATCCCCCTCCGTCGTCAACCCCACCCCTACCATTACCACCCCAAACGGTCCCGCCGTCGCTTTCGACTGAAACGACATATACGTGTCCGCCCCAAAATTCGCCGCATAATTCCCCTTGGCCAAGGCCTCCAACGCGTACGTATTCAGCGGTATCCGCATCCGATCCGCGCTCGGACACAAGTACGACCCCGGCACGTCCCGCCCCACGTCCGTCAACCGCGGACTTATCGAGGTGCTAACGTGCTCGCAATCGTCGCAGGCATTCATCTCCCGCTCCTGGCACGGGATCAACGCCATCGCCAGCGCCCGCTCCTCCATCTGCACCAGAATGTTCGACAGCCAGTTCGGCCCCTGGCACACCGCCCCGACCTGCGTCCCCCCAGTGTTCCAATTGTTCTTGGTGTTGCTCGGCAGCCCCGGCGGCAAGCTCCGATGCCCAGACATATACGCGTTCAGCGCCAACCCGATTTGCCGCAGATTGTTCGTGCAATGCGTCCGCCTGGCCGCCTCCCGGCTCGATTGAATTGCCGGCAGCAACAGCGCCACCAAAATCCCAATGATTGCAATCACCACCAACAGCTCGACCAGCGTGAACCCCCGCCTCTTCCGCCACGCGCTCCAAGCAGCGCATTCCCGTCCCCCCACTTCCCACCCCCCGGCACTCCTCTGCGAATCTCTCATCGAGCTTTCCTCGTGTCCGCTCTCAACACGCAACGATCCC
>JALHPA010000278.1 GCA_022842745.1 Pirellulales bacterium | reverse complement strand
CGTACTCCGTCCCGAAACCGGTGACCGCCTCCGCCTGCTCGATACAAATGCCAAGGATACGGTCCTTCAACTCTCCGAAATCGAATCGCTCCGCCCCTCCAGCACTTCCATCATGCCGGCCGGCATCGACAAAAAACTCGGCCCCGACCGTTTGCGCGACCTGCTCGTGTTTCTCACCCAGCCCGACCCCAGCGCCGCAGCTTCGCTAGCATCCGGCGGCCAGCCGCCCGCCGCCCAACCCTCTCCGGCGCCCGCGTCTTCGTCTCAAGCAAAGACTGACCCATCGGATGCCCCCCCCGATCCGAACCGCCCCCAGCGCCCCCCCCGCCGCAAAAGAAGCGAATTGGAGGGCCCCCTGAAGGCGTATCCGACCCAAGGCGAAAAGTCCGCCAAGGGCGACCCCGCCCCCCTCAAAATCGTCCTCGTCGCCAGCAAGCAAGACCACGGACCCGGCGAACACGACTACCCCGCCTGGCAGAAGCAGTGGCAAAAGCTATTCGCCTCCCTCCCGGCGGTCACCGTCGAGACCCCCTTCGAATGGCCCTCCGACGAGCAGTGGAAATCAGCCGATGTCGTCGTCTGCTATTTCTGGAACCACGATTGGTCCCCCGCCCGCTACAAACAGCTAGACGCCTTCCTCCATCGCGGCGGCGGTCTCGTCATGCTCCATTCGGCCACCATCGCCGACCGCGCTCCCGAACAGCTTGCCGAACGGATCGGCCTCTCCTACCATCCCGGCCTCAAGTACCGCCACGGTCCCCTCGACCTCTCGCTCGTCCCCGAAAACGACCCCCTCCTCCGCGCTCTGCCGCGCAAGATCCATTTCTACGACGAAAGCTATTGGCCCCCGATCGGCGACCCCAAGAAAGTCCATGTCCTCGCCACCGCGGTCGAGGAAAACCAGCCTCACCCGTTGGTCTGGACCTTCGAGCCGCAGCGGGACGCCGGCGGCAAAGGCCGCGTCTTCTGCTCCGTCCTCGGCCACTACCATTGGACGTACGACGATCCCCTCTTCCGCTTGCTCTGGCTCCGCGGCCTCGCCTGGGCGGCCAATCAGGATCTCGCCCGCTTCCAACCCCTGGTCACCGAGGGAATCGGTCTCGACGACGATTGATCGGGTCCGATTATCGCACACCCCACCGTCTAATCGACATCCCCGTCTACCCCCGCGTCGATACCCACAACATCGCCAACGTCGAAGAGTTCAACAAGAAATGAACCACCAGCGACGGCCACACTCGGTGCGTCTGCCGGTATAAGTACCCCAGCATCAGCGCCAAAAAAAATAACGGCGCAGGCGCAGGCCCCTGCCCCACGTGCAGCATCGCGAATACGAACGAGCTCAACAGCACTGGCATCCAGCTTGGCCTCGGTTGCCCGTCCGCATCCCCCGGCTCGCCGCTAGAAGTTCCAGCCGCCTCCCCTTGGACTGCGGGTGAGAGGCTGGCTTCCCCCGAGGCTCCCCTTTTACCCCGCTCGCCCAAAACCAACGCCGCCAACCGTCCCTGGTGCGCCTCCAGCCACCCTTGCAGAAACACCCGAAACACCATCTCCTCAAACCACGGCGCTACCACCGACACCGAAACACCGATCACGACAAAAGCCCGATCCTGCGGCAGCTTCTGCAATGCTTCGATCAGCGAGTGAGATTTAGAGAAAAAATGATACAAGATCGCCTGCAACCCATAAACGGGCGCGGCAATCGCCACAAATCCCAAGACACCGACGGCCACATCCCTCCCCAGCCGCCGCGTCGATAGCCCCAAATCTTCCCACGTCGCCCCGTGCCGTATCCGCACCAGCGCAATCCCAAAGACAATGGTCGCCACTTTGGCAATCATTAGCGCGCCAAGTACCGTCTCCAACTCCCCTACATCGGCGAACTCCCCGCTCCTCAGTCCATCCACCGGCACTCCCATCGCGTCCCGCAGCACCGCCACGGCCACGCTGTCGAACAGAAGCATCGCCATGATCACCAGCGCGAAGTCCGCCCCCCCCCAAGGCGCCGGCCGCCGCGGCTCATGCGGCAGCGGATCAATTCCCCGCCGCTGCCGTCCGATCACCCAATGCCAGATCGCCGCGCTGGACCCCACCGCCAGCCACACCACCCAACCGATTTCGACCTGCGGATTTGGCATGGCGAATAGCGCGCGACCGACCTTGTTTGCGTTCGATCAACGCCCCCTACCGCCGCAACAGCCGGATCGCGGCTAGCACGTACGTCACGCCAGAATACACCGTCAACAGCATCGCCCCCCAGATAGAAATCTGCAGCCCCCACCATAACCACGCGGCCGGATCCGCATTCCCCACGTGCAGCCGGTACAGCCCAAACGCCGCCGCCGCGCACTGCCACACCATCTTCAACTTCCCCGACATCGCCGCCGAAAAGTCGATCCCCTCCCCCTCCAAAAATCCCCGTAGCGCCGTCACCAATAGCTCCCGCCCCACCACCACCACCGCCATCCACGGCGCCATCCCCGACAGCGGCATCGCCGCCAGATAGATGAATGCCCCGCAAATAATCACCTTATCCACGAACGGGTCCAATATCCGACCCAGGGTCGTCACCTGCCCATACTTCCGCGCCCAATAGCCGTCCAGCCAATCCGTCCCCGCCGCCACCATGAACACGTACATTGCCGCCAGGAATTGTTCGAACTCGATCAGCACAAATAGCACCACCGCCAACGCTAGCCGCAGACTGGTCAACTGGTTCGGCACGTTGAACAGCGCCCGCGCGTCCTCGCGCTTCAAGCTCGATCGTTCGGCGCTCAACGGCATGCGCAACTCCCTCGACTTCTTCCAGCCCGGGTTCTAACGCGGCGCTCCCACCGCCGCTCCGACCAAATCGTATCCGCTCGTGGCCACGATCTCCGTCGGCACGATCTGTCCCGGCGCCAATCGCTTGCCCGTGACATAAATGACGCTATCCACGTCCGGCGCGTCGGCCGCGCCGCGGCCAATCCAGGCGTTCCGCTCTCCAGCCACCGGCCTATCCAGCAACACCTCTATCCGTTTCCCCACCTGCGCCTCGTTCCACGCAAACGCCTGCGCCTGCTGTATCGCCATCAAACGCTCCCGCCGCGCCTCCTTGACCTCTTCCGGCAGGTGGTCCGGCAGCCGCGCCGCCGGAGTATCCGGTTCAAACGAGTACGTAAACACCCCCATCCGTTCAAACCGCTCCTTCTCCACGAACGCTTCCAACTCGGCGAATTGCTCCTCCGTCTCTCCCGGAAACCCGGCGATAAACGTCGTCCGCAGCACCAATCCGTCGATCCGCGCCCTCAGCTTGGCGATCAAAGCCTCGGTCGCCGCCCGATCCACCCGCCGCTGCATTCGCCTAAGCATCGTGTCGTTGATATGCTGCAGCGGCATGTCCAGGTACGGCACGATCTTCTCTGCCTTCCCCAATGCCTCGATCAAATCATCTCCAAAGTACATTGGGTACAAATACATCACCCGGATCCAATCCAAACCCGGAATCTTGTCCAATGCTGCCAGCAATTCGGCCAGCCGCGGTTCGCCGTACAGGTCCATCCCGTAATACGTGGTATCCTGGGCCACGATAATCAGCTCCCGCACCCCGTCCGCCGCCAACTCCTTCGCCTCGGCCAGCACCTCCTCCATCGGTTTGGTCGCATGCTTGCCGCGCATCTTCGGAATCGCGCAAAACGTGCACAGCCGATCGCACCCCTCCGATATCTTCAAATAGGCGAAATGCCGCGGCGTAATCCGCAGCCGATTCCCGTCCGGCAGCGGCCGCGAAGGCGCAGGCTTAAACACCGTTCGCTGCTCGTCCAATCCCCCGATTAACCGATCCGCGACTTTCGTCACCTGCTCCCGTCCAAATACTCCCACCAAATGGTCCACCTCAGGGCAGGTCGCCAGCAATTGCTCTTTCTCCCGCTCCGCCAGGCACCCCGACACGATAATCCCCCGCGTCCCGCCGGATCGCTTGAGCTCGATCATCTCCTTGATCGACGCGAACGACTCCTCCCGCGCTCGCTCGATAAAGCCGCAGGTGTTCACGACGACAAAGTCGGTCCCCTTCGGCTCCTGCACAAGCTGGTAACCTTCCAATTGCAACAGCCCCAGCATCCGCTCGCTGTCCACCAAATTCTTGGGACAGCCGAGACTGACAAAGGCATAGGTCGGAGACTTGTTGGCCGTCACTTGCTTCATGCTATTTCTGCTTCTCTCGACGATTGCCAGCCTCAAGCGGCTCGATGGCTTCCAGCAGCATCAGCGACAGCTTATGCCAAAGCTCGTGCCCGGGTTTTTCGTCGAGAAGGGAACGAAGATGGTGATATTGGTCTTGCCGAGCGATGCGGTTTCGGGATGCCTGATCTCGTACGTCTCGCCGCTTGCCATGCGGATGCGAAACGGCCGAAACGGTTCCGCGAAAACATGCCCCATGACTTCCTTGGGTGTCACCATCACCCGGCCCTCCGAATGGATGCAAATGCCCACCCCATCGCGTACGCGCGACTCGCACGTTCTTTGACCTGGCGATCCATTCCGTTACTTCTCGTCTGCGGCGACAGTGGCATTAAGCTGAGAGATGCGTTCCATAAGCATCAAGGACAATGTCTCCCAGCGATCAAACAAGTCCGGCGAATCGCTGACCATGGTAAATAGGATCAGTACGTTGCGTCCGACGCGAACCATTTCCGGATGCCGCACGTCAAAATGCTCGCCGCTCGCCATATGGATGCGAAACGGGCGGAAAGGCTGAGCCTTAAGGTAATTCAATAACTCCTGGGGAGCGATCATCTCTCACTCCAAAAAAACAAAATCGCACCCGTGCCTCCAGACGCACCGGGATCGCCGACGCGGCTGTGGGTGGGGGGCTTATGCGGCATAATCCCATCTTAAGGTCTCCCCTCCTGGCCGTACAGCGTCCCTCGGTCGCCATTCCACCCTCACCTTGTACGAACTCTCCTAGTTTCCCTCCAAAACGCCGCCTCGGCTGCCGCACCCCTACTTGCGGCCCGTGCGCCTTGCAAGCAAACTGGCTTTCATCCCCCTTTTCGCTCTTTTCTCCACATTTCTCGGTATTCCATGCGGCATTGGCTTTCCCAAATCCTCCGCGCCGCGCCCGTCGACCGCGCCGCCCCCCAGGCCCACCTCACCTTTGGCCAGACCTCGCTCGGCCGCACCCTCTCTCGTACCAGTAGCCTGTTCCGCAAGCAGTTCTGGATCTGGCCCGTCGCC
>JALHPA010000277.1 GCA_022842745.1 Pirellulales bacterium | reverse complement strand
GGCTGGACTTGGGATACAGCTACCAGTTGCGGGACTATCGGGTGGTGGATGTCATTCGGGAGGGGCTGCCGATCTCCGCCTCGCTAGGTATTTTGGCGATGACGTTTGCCTTGGTCCTGGGGCTGTCGGCGGGGATCGTTTCCGCCGTGCGGCGGGGCTCGGCGTTGGATTTTGCCTTGATGGGGATGGCGACCTTGGGGATCGCGCTGCCGAGCTTCGTGGTGGCGAGCGTGGCGATTCTATTGTTTGTGTTTCTGTGGCCGGTGTTTCCGGCCGGGGGGTGGGGGCAGGTCGAGCAATTGATATTGCCAGCGATCTGTCTGGGAGCGCCGTACGCGGCCTATATCTCAAGACTGACTCGAACGGGGCTGTTGGAGGTCCTGGGCCAGGACTACATTCGCACGGCGCAAGCCAAGGGGCTGCCGGGCCGGACGGTGGTGTTTCGGCACGCGCTCAAAGGCGCGTTGCTGCCGGTGGCCAGTTACCTGGGGCCGGCAACCGCCGGCATTCTCACCGGGTCCTTGGTGGTCGAGCAGATTTTCGCGATTCCCGGACTGGGAACGCACTTCGTGCAGGCGGCCACCCAACGCGACTACACCTTGGCCATGGGGCTGGTCATGCTGTACACCCTGTTGTTGTACACCATGAATTTTCTCGTGGATTTGTCGTATACGTTCCTGGATCCCCGGATCCGCCTCCACTAACCTTCCGACCGGCGGCAGGTCCGCTGGCGGCGTCGCATGGCAGCCAATCCCACGCTTCACCCAGATCTGATGACCGGAAGCGGCGGTCGATCGCGGGCGGCGGAGGGGGGCGTCGAGCGGTACGAGGCTTTGCTGCGCGAGGCGCAGTCGATCCGCGGGATATCTTTGGCGCGGGATGCATGGCGGCGGTTGCGAAGGAATCGGATCGCCATCGGTTCGCTCGGATTTCTGACGCTGCTGGGGGTGCTGGCGATCTTCACGCCGTTTCTTCCGTTGCAGCCGCCCCGGACAGTGAAGCTTTTGCGGCAGTATCAACCCCCCTCGCTGTGGCCGTTATTCGAGGAGTCGCTGAGTCTGACGACGGAGGATTGGGCCGACGATCCGACTCGCTCGCGAACGGTGGTCGAGGGGTTTGGAGAACTGGGGGGCGCGAGCCGGTTGTTGCTGCGGGCACGGCTGGCGGCATTTGGCAATTGGCAGATCGGGTCGATCTGCGGGACGGACAATCTAGGCCGGGACGTGATGTCGCGGCTGTTCTGGGGGGCACGGGTGTCGTTGCTGGTGGGGCTGGTGGCGACGTGCGTATCGCTGGTGATTGGCGTGGCGTACGGGGCTGTGGCGGGTTATCTCGGGGGATGGGTGGACAATCTGATGATGCGGATCGTCGACATGCTGTACAGCATTCCGTTCATCTTTGTGGTGATTTTTGTGATTACGATTCTGAGCGAGCCGAGCCTCCGGGGGGCGCTCGAGTCGTACGGGATCGACCGGCTGGTAATCTTCTTCGTGGTGGTGGGGGCGATCTACTGGTTGACGATGGCACGGGTAGTGCGGGGGCAGGTGATTTCGCTCAAACAGAATCAATTCGTCGAGGCGGCGCGGGCGATCGGGGCGAGCCGGACGCGGATTATCTTCCGGCACCTGGTGCCCAATCTGCTGAGCGTCGTGATCGTGTATCTCACATTGACCATTCCCAGCGTGATGTTATTTGAGGCATTTCTGTCGTTTTTGGGCTTGGGGGTGGAGCGGCCGGACGTGTCGTGGGGGTTGATGGCCAACGAGGGGATCAAGGTGATTACTCCAGTGAAGACCTATTGGTGGTTGGTGATTTTCCCTAGTCTGGCGTTGGGGGTGACGTTGTTTTCGTTGAATTTTTTGGGGGATGGGCTGAGGGACGCCTTGGATCCTCGCTTGAAGCATCGGTAAATCGAGATGGCGGCGCCGTTATTGAGCGTAACCGACCTGGCCGTCGAGTTTTCGACGGACGAGGGGAAATTGCGCGCGGTGGATGGCATTTCCTACAGTCTGAATCCTGGCGAGACCTTGGGAATCGTGGGGGAAAGCGGCTCGGGAAAGAGCGTCAGCAGTCTGGCGATTTTGGGGCTGGTGCCGTACCCGCCTGGCCGAGTGACATCGGGTGCAGCGCGGTTTGACGGCGTCGATTTATTGAAGCTGCGGCCGCGCGAGATGTCACGGATTCGCGGGCGGCGGATATCGATGATTTTCCAGGATCCAATGACCGCCTTGAATCCGTTTTTGACGGTCGAGCGGCAGCTAACGGAGGTGACGCAGCGGCATCTGGGGCTATCGCGGCAGCGGGCGCAGCGGTACGCGATCGAGATGCTGGAGCGGGTGGGAATTCCCTCGGCCGGACGGCGAATTTTCGATTATCCGCACCAGTTTTCGGGGGGAATGCGACAGCGGGTGATGATCGCCATGGCGCTGTCTTGTAAGCCGCAAATCTTGTTTGCCGACGAGCCGACCACGGCGTTGGATGTAACCATCCAGGCGCAGATATTGGAGTTGCTGGGGGAGCTGCAGCGGGCCGAAGGAACGGCGATCGTTTTGATTACGCACGATCTGGGAGTGGTCGCTGGTGTTTGCCAACGGGTAAACGTCATGTATGCCGGGCGGTTCGTCGAGGAAGCCAACGTGGATGACTTGTTCGCACGCCCGCGCCATCCGTATACGGTGGGATTGCTGCATTCGATTCCACGATTGGACCGGGCGGGGGAGGCGTTGACGCCGATACCGGGTCAGCCGCCGAACTTGGCGGCGCTGCCAAGTGGCTGCGCGTTTCGCGATCGGTGTCTGCGGGCGAGCGAGATGTGCGGGCAGGCGGTCCCGCCATTGACGGCCGATGGAAAATCGACGCGAGACGGCGTCAAGGGGGGGCAGAGGTTTGCGTGTTTTCATCCGCATCCTGTGCCGGAACCTGCGGGGGCGCCTACGCCATGAGCGATCCTCAAGCGGTATCGCCGGGGCCGGTAGGCAGCGGCCGGACGAGGGCGCCCGGGCCGGGACTGGAAGGATCGACGCCGGCGCCTGAGGGGGGGGCGGAGCGTGCGGGCGTTGGTCAGGCGGAGGTGTTATTGGAGGTGCATAACCTGCAGGTTCACTTTCCGTTTTCGAGCGGAGGGTGGTTCGGTCAGGGTCGCGGGGTGGTGCGGGCGGTGGACGGGGTGAGTTTTTCGTTGCGGTCCGGGGAGACGCTGGGGTTGGTGGGGGAATCGGGCTGTGGGAAGAGCACGACGGCGCGGGCGATCTTGAATCTCGTTCCGCCCACGGGGGGGCAGGTGCTGTGGCGGGGGCGGCGGATCGACCGGCTGGCAGAGCGGGAAATGTTTCCGTTTCGCCGCGAAATGCAGATCATTTTTCAAGATCCGTTCGCGTCGCTGAATCCGCGGATGACGGTGGGGGATATCGTGGCGGAGCCGATGAAGATTTTCCGGCTGTACGACCGCCGGCGGCGGCAGTTGGAAGTGGTGCGGCTGCTGGACCAGGTGGGACTGAACCCGCGGTATCTCAACCGCTATCCGCACGAATTTTCCGGCGGGCAACGGCAACGAGTGGGAATCGCGCGGGCATTGGCGGTGAATCCAAAATTGATTCTGTGCGATGAGCCGGTATCGGCGCTGGATGTATCGATTCAAGCGCAGGTGATCAACCTGTTGATGGAACTGAAGCGGGAGCTGGGGCTGTCGCTGATTTTTATCGCGCACGACCTGTCGGTGGTGCGGCATATTTCGGACCGGGTGGGGGTGATGTACCTGGGACGGCTGGTGGAACTTGCGCCGGCGGAGGATTTGTATCGCAATCCGCGGCACCCGTATACGCAGGCGCTATTGTCGGCGGCGCCGATTCCCGATCCGGTGGTCGAGCGTCAACGGCGGCGAATCGTGCTGACGGGGGACGTGCCGTCGCCGGACGAGGCCCATGAGGGGTGCGCGTTTGCTGACCGCTGTCCGATTGTGGAATTTGACTGCCTGCGGATTTCGCCGATCTTGCAGGGGGCGCGGCACCGGGTGGCGTGTTTGAAGGCAGGGCCGGAGACGGGAAACGGCGAGGGACAGGGAGAGGTCTCGGGCGGCTGACTGGCGCGGGTTAGAAAAAAGGGCAGGATTGCTTTACCGGCGGCCCGAGGGGGGCGGAGCGAGACTTTCGGACTTGGAGCGGGCGGCAAGGTTCCCTAGAAAACGGGCACGGGTTGGCTACAATCAGAAGGGATCCGAAACCGCAAACGCGGCGGCCATCCGCCGAGACGGCGAAGGCTTCGCGTTTCGAGGTGCGGATAATCGGGGACGTAGCTCAATTGGGAGAGCACAGCCTTTGCAAGGCTGGGGTTGAGGGTTCGATCCCCTTCGTCTCCAGTGGCTTAAGCGCAGAGCCAGTAACAATTTGCGTTAGCAAACCGTGTTGGTCCCATCGTTTTTAACGCTTGCTTCCCGTCGCGAGGTCGAGAGTCATGAAGACGCTGTTCGGGTCGGCGACGTAGTTGCCGAACGGGGGACATTCCACGAAGCCGTGCCGCTTGTAGAAGGCGTGGGCGGGGAGGAAATACGGCCACGATCCGGTTTCAAGGCTCAAACGGGCGAGGGGCATTTGGCGGGCCTCGTCGAAGATATGCCGGAGGAGCAGGCTGCCTGTGCCTTTGCGCCGGTGCGACTGCACGGTGTGCATGGACTTGATCTCGCCGTGCGATTGAGAGATCCGCTTTAATGCCCCGATCGCGACAACAGACTCTTCGTCCCAGACCGACCAAAAGCGGATGTCTGGCGATTTCAATCCGCTCAGATCGAGGGCATGAGCGCTGCCGGGGGCGGTCTGTGCGCGGGCGGAAGTAAAGTGATGGGCCAGGAGCGCTTGCACGCGAGGGTCATCGAGTTGACCTTCGGTGATGAGCATGCGATCCGCCACGCTTCCAGGCTGGCCTAACGGCAAAAGGGCCACTTGGCACTGCACCTACTGGCAGAGCCGGAATCGCCTATTGGTTGGATAATCGGCAAATCAATATACGCCGACGCCTGGAAGGGCCACCGACAACCACTCTCGCGGGTCCGGCTCGCCATCGCCGATATACAAATGGCGAAGCGATTCCAATTTCTTGAGAAGGGGCAGTGACTTTTTGGAGACCGGGACGCACAGATAAAACGTTTCGAGCTTCGAAAGCCCGGTGAGATGCTCTAATCCGTCTTCGGTGACTTTCGTGTTGTGCGTGGTGAGCACCGTGAGTTTCTCAA
>JALHPA010000276.1 GCA_022842745.1 Pirellulales bacterium | reverse complement strand
CTACGTCAAAACCGCTGATCCCGCCACGGTTTGCCCCGGTTCACCCACACGGCCTGAGGTCTGGGTCTCCGGATGGGACGATGTTTATCACTGGTCTCTGGGACCGGAGTCCAGAGGAGAAATGGAAGACCCGGGGCATTGCGCGCTAAGGGAAGGCGGATTACAGGTTTTACCGTCCCTATCGCAGGCGCTTTCTTGCGGTTGGCGCATGTGTTAAAAACAGCGTTTCCGGCGATGGTGGTCCCGTTGAGCGGGGCGGCCGGTGTCTCTGTTTTCCCACGCGCAGGAGTTGTCGATTATGCCCACCAATGGTTCGCTCAACCGCAAATTACGCATGGCTTTGGTCGGAGGGGGCCAGGGGGCGTTTATCGGCCGGGTGCATGCCACGGCGGCGGTGCTGGATAATCGGGCGGCCCTGGTGGCGGGGGCGCTCTCCTCGAACGCCGAGCGGGCCAAGGCGAGCGCCAGCGACTACGATATTTCACCAGCCCGGGCGTATGGATCGGTGCAGGAGCTGCTGGACAAGGAGCGGGGGCTGCCGGCCAGCGAGCGGATCGATTTTGTGTCGGTGGCGACGCCGAACCACACGCATTTCGAGATTGCCAAAGCGGCGGTCGAGGCGGGGTTCAACGTGATTTGCGACAAGCCGATGACGTTCGACCTGGCGCAGGCGGAGCAGTTGGCCGAGGCGGTGGACAAGTCGGGAGTGGTGTTCGCCGTATCGCACAATTACACCGGCTACCCCTTGGTGCGACAAGCGCGGGAGATGATTCTGAGCGGGGACCTGGGGGAGATCAACGCGGTGCGGTCGTTTTATATCCAGGGGTGGCTGCGAACGCGGCTGGAGGCGAGCGACCAAAAGCAGGCGGCGTGGCGAACCGATCCGAGCAAGAGCGGGGCGGCGGGGTGCTTCGGCGACATCGCAACGCACGCTTACAACCTGGGGCGGTATATGACGGGGCTATTGCCGGAGTCGATCAGTTGCGTGCTGAAGACGTTTGTCGAAGGGCGGAAGCTGGACGACTACGGGGCGGCGATGATCCGGTTCGAGAACGGCGCGCTGGGGACGGTGACGGCCTCGCAGATCAGCCACGGGCGGGAGAACGACCTGTTTATCGAGATCGACGGGACGAAGGGGTCGCTAGTGTGGCGGCAGGAAAACCCCAACGAGATGATCGTGCGGCGGAACGGGCAGCCGCACGCGATCTATACCCGGGATCCGAATGCGCCGTATACGAACGAGTCTGGGAAGGCCGCTTGCCGACTGCCGAGCGGGCACCCGGAGGCATTTTTTGAGGCGTTCGCGAACGTGTACCGCTCGGCGTACGACGCGATGATTTTGCGAGCGGAGGGGAAGAAGATCGAGCCGGTGAATACGGTGTATCCGAACGTCAACGACGGCGTGGAGGGGATGTACTTTATTCAGCAGTGCGTGGCGAGCAGCCAGAAGGATGGGCAGTGGCTGCCGATGCGGCACAAGCGGGCGCGGAAGTAGGATGTGGATCGACTCGCAGGTCCGTTCGAGGGTCGTGCGCATGGCAGATGCACCATTATCCGAATACCTGGATCGGCAACCTGCGGTGCGGCAAAAGTTTCAATTTGTCGTCGGCATGGGGTGGCTGGCAGCGGTGGCCAGCGCGATGGCGCAGATCACACGGGGAGATTTTTGGTGGATATTTGCGGCGACGATTGGCGCGGCCGTGGCATTCGGCGGGGCCGCGGTGGCATGGCTGGCGCGCTGGGCGAGCCGGCCGGAAGGAAGGCTAGGCCAATTTGGAATTGGTTTCTTGTTGGCCGTTACTGCGTTTGCGGCGGCGTATTTGGGCTTCATCCGGTGGTTGGTGGCGGCGGCGCATGCGGGCGGCGGCCCACCGGTTGCGGAAGTCAAAGTGTATGTGGGTCTTGGGATCTTTGGATTGATTCCACTGGCCGTGACATGCTTTGTGGCACTGCATTTGGTGGATAGCTTACTCGCATGGGCCGTGTGGCTTATGCGTCGCCTTCGTGGGGCGAAGGGGAGAAGTTGAAGGAGATCGAGAGTGGCAGAGAGCTCAATTGGTGACAGCTCACGGGGAAAGTGCGGTTGCCTCTTGCTGGGCGCAGGTTGAACGCGTGCAGCCCTCTCGCGACGCACGGGAGGTAGATCGGCCAGAGGGGCTGGTGGTCTACTTACCCGGCAGAGCGAGAATGGTTTTGGCGTTTTCGTCGTTGATGAAGATCGCCGGTTTGCCGTCGTCCATGTAGCCCATGGCCATCTGGTTCTTGTGCTGCTCGAATTTCTCTTTTTGGAGCAGGAGCATTACGTGTTTGCTGGAGCGGGCGGTGAGAGCGGCCCGGAGTTCGCCGTTTTGAATGAGGCTCAACCCCGCGTCGTCTGGTCCGGCGGTTAGTTGAACGCGCTTGCCGCCGTCTTTGTCGTAGAGACAGAGAGCGACTGCATCTTTGGCGTCGTCACGCATGCCTAATTCCGCGCGGCGTTTGCCGTCGGCATCGACCAGGACCAGCTTTCCGGTTTCGATCGTTTGGGCAGGCTTTTGGGAGACCGCACCGGCGACTCCGACGACGCCGATGGCGGCAAAGGCGGCGATCAGGGCCAAGCGCAAGCGTGCGTTTTGCCGTTCCAGCCGAGCCAAGCGGGTGGGGAAGTCGATCGCGTGGGCGATGGTGGATGGGGGCACAAGCGTCATACGATGATTCTCCGGGAAGAAAGTTGGATCGAGGTTTCGCAACGTATTCGCAGGAGTATGCCCAATCTTGGCGCCGGCGGCAACTTTTTTGGAATCGCCGGGAGGCCGCGGCAGTCCAAGGAGAGAGGCGAGAGCGCGGCTATTGGCCGCGAGATCAATACTCGTTGGCGGCAACGCGGTCGACGAGTTTGGCTTTGGATTTGACGACCTGGCGAACGCGCTTGGCGCGGACTTCGTCTTGCAGGCGGGCGATGGCTTCAGCGATGGGGAGGGAGCCGAGATCGCCGTCGATGCGGTCGCGGAGGGAGACGGTGCCTTGCTCGGCGTCGCGGGGGCCGACCACCAGCATGTAGGGGATCAGGTCGAGTTGGGCGGCGCGGACTTTCGCGCCGAGTTTTTCTGCGCGGTAGTCGCCGCTGACGCGGAAGCCGGCGGCGCGTAGTTCCTGTTCGACGCGGCGGCCGTATTCCTCGGACTTTTCGCTGACGGTGAGGACGCGGAGCTGTTCGGGGGCGAGCCAGAGCGGGAACGCGCCGGCGAAATGTTCGATGAGGACGCCGATGAACCGTTCCAGCGATCCGAGTGGGGCGCGGTGGATCATGACCGGGCGGTGGGGCTGGTTATCGGGACCGATGTATTCCAGGGCGAAACGTTCGGCGCTGGGGAGGTTGTAATCGAGTTGGACCGTGCCAAGCTGCCATTCGCGGCCGATGCAATCGGCGACGACGAAGTCGGCCTTGGGACCGTAAAAGGCGGCCTCGCCTTCTTCTTCGCTGTAGGGGAGGTTCATTTCCTGGGCGACGCGGCGGATAGCATCCTGGGCCTTGGTCCAACTGGCGGCGTCGCCGACGTATTTGTCGCTTTTGGGATCGCGAAACCCGAGGCGGACGCGGTAGTCGTCCAAGCCGAGGGCGGCGAGGACGGTGAGGGTGAAGTCGATGCAGTCGCGGAACTCGGCGGCGACCTGTTCTTCGGTGCAAAAGATGTGGGCGTCGTCCTGGGTGAAGCCGCGGACGCGGGTCATTCCGCCTAGTTCGCCGGACTGCTCGTAGCGATAGACCGTGCCGAATTCGGCGAGGCGCACCGGCAGCTCGCGGTAGCTGCGGGGCTTGCTCTTGTAGATCATCACGTGGTGGGGGCAGTTCATGGGCTTGAGCAGGTAGCGCTCTTGCGCGCGGGCCCATTGGCGGAGGGCGGCCAGGCGTTTGGCGGGCGGGTCGGACGGGTCGTAGGGACCGTCGAAGCCGAGGCGGCGGGCGGCGTCGATCAATTGGGCCTCGTCCGGGGCCGAGAGGTCGTGGGGGACGCTCTGATCCTTCTCGTCGAGCTGGCGGATGACGAAGTCGATGACCTGGCCGGCGTCGTGGCCAAAAATCGGGGTGAACTGAGAGTCGCGGTAGTAGGGGAAATGCCCGCTCGTTTCGTACATTTCCACTCGGCCGACGTGGGGGGAGTAGACGCCGGTGTAGCCGCGGCGGACGAGCTCCTCGCGGACGAAGCTCTCAAGCAAGGAGCGGACCTGGGCCCCTTTGGGAAGCCAGAGGATCAGCCCCGGCCCGACCAGGGGGCTGGTGGCGAACAGCTCGAGCTGTTTGCCGAGGACGCGGTGGTCGCGGCGGCGGGCCTCTTCGACGGCGGCGAGGTACTCGTCGAGTTCGGCCTGGGTGAACCAGGCGGCGCCGTAGAGTCGCTGCAACTGTTCGCGGGACTGGTCTCCTTTCCAGTACGCGCCGGCGACGCTGAGGAGCTTGAACGCGCCGATGGCGCCGGTCGAGGGGACGTGCCGGCCGCGGCAGAGGTCGATGAACTCTCCCTGGCGGTAAAAAGAGAGAGTGGGGTGGTCGGCGAGGCCCTCTTCGATGTGCTCGATCTTGAATGACTGGTTCAGTTCGCGAACCAGTTCGAGAGCCTTGTCGCGGGGCTGTTCGATGCGCTCGAATTCGAGATTGGATTTGACGATCTTGGCCATTTCGGCCTCGATGGCGGGAAAATCCGACTCGGAGAGGGCGCGCGGGAGGCGCATGTCGTAATAGAACCCGTGCTCCGTGGTGGGGCCGAAGGCGAGTTGCACGTCGGGGAAGAGACGCATGACTGCCTGGGCCATGACGTGGGCGCAGGAGTGGCGCATGACGGCCAGGGACTCGGGATTGTCCTTGGTGAGGAGTCGAAGCTGGATTCGGCCCTCGGCGGGGAGGAGGGAGGCGAGATCGACGAGAGCGCCATCGACCTCGGCCACGATGGCGGCCTTGGCCAGACGGGGGCCGATTTCGGCGGCGATATCGAGGGGGCGGACGGGACGATGGTATTCGCGAACGCTGCCGTCGGGGAGTTGGACTTGGAGGGACATCTCCTGGGGTTTCCTACCGGAGTTTGGGGGAATGGAACGTCGGTACAAAGGACGTTCAAGCGGGGCCGCGACGGAGTTTTCGCCTTGCAAAAGCGCTGACCGGCGAGGCGGATCGCTTTGCGACGCGGTCCTGCATCGCACTGAGTATATCGGGACCAGGCGGCGGGGAGAATGGCGGTGGGAGTATCGCC
>JALHPA010000275.1 GCA_022842745.1 Pirellulales bacterium | reverse complement strand
CGGCCGCATATTTGCCGGGCCGGCGGCTCAGGCTGGGGATCGCCAGCAATCGGTGGACGGCGTCTTTCTGCCGGTCGATCGGGAAACGAGCGCGACCTTGGAGAAGGCCAAGGAACTGCTGCAGCAAGAGCGGTTCGCGGACGCCATTCCGCTGTTGGATGGAGTGCTTGGTCAGGCCGACGATTTCTTCTTTAAGCCGGACCCGCAACAGGCCATTCACAAGAGTCTCAAGGCGGAAGCGCGGCGGCTGCTCTCGGAGATGCCCGAAGAGGGCTGGAAATCCTACGAGCTGCAGTACGGCGCCTCGGCCCGGCAGGCATTGGACGACGCCTTGGCATCCGGTGATACATCGAAATTGGCGTTGGTTGTTCGCCGGTATCTTCTAACCCGCGCCGGGCAGGAAGCCGCGTTTTTGCTGGGCCGCCATTATTGGGATCACGGTCAGTCGTTGGCTGCGGCGTTGTTGCTTGAACGGTTGCAAGCGTTGCCGCGCGGCAAAGAGGAAATGGAGCCCGCGCTTTCGATCATGCTGGCGACCTGCTGGCTGCAGGCCGGCCAGGCGGATAAGGCGCAAGCGGTCCTCGCGGCGCTCAAGAAGGTGAATCAAAATGCCAGGCCGCGGTTGGGTGGCAAACCGACGGACCTCTTTGCAACCGACCAGGACTCGATTCAATGGTTGGCGGCCCGATTGGGAAGCACTCGGCCGGGTTTTGAGCAGCAAATCGACCAATGGGCTTTACCTGGGGGCAACCCGGCACGGAATGCCGTCAGTGGCGGTGGAAGTCCGATCCTGAATCACCTTTGGCGGCAGCGCACTTCGATGGATGAGGGGCAGGAGGAAGAGGCTGCCAAACAGCGAAGGCAGTTGGTCGACGCAGGACAACCCCCGATTCCGGCCGGGCAGCCGCTAGCGGTTGGCAAATGGGTCTTGCTGCGCTCGACGGATGGAGTCGTCGGAATCGATTTTGAAACGGGCAAGCGAGTTTGGCAGAGGCGTGATGGCGGGGGCGCTTCCGTGGCCGCCGGAGACGGCGGAATGGGCAGCTCGACGAGCGAGCAAATCTGGGAAAACGCGACCCGCGGAACGCTCAGCAGCGACGGGGAATTGGTCTTTGTTGTGGACGAAATACCGGTCGCCGGCACGCCGAACTACACAATCAATCGCCGGCAGATGCAAGTCATGATGATGAACGGTCAATCGGTCCAGCCGATGCGGTCGTACAATCTGCTTGCCGCCCACGAGTTGCGGACGGAAGGCAAGTTGCGATGGGAAGTGGGGGGCGCCGAAAGCGAAAACGAGCCCCAGCTCGCCGAAGCCTACTTTCTTGGACCTCCGCTGCCGATGCAGGGCGCGCTTTATGCGCTTGCGGAGCAGAAGGGGGAGATCAAGCTCGTGGTGCTCGACGCCAAGACGGGCAAGCTGTTATGGTCCCAGCAATTGGCGGTCGTCGAGCAAAGCGTGGCTCAGGATTGGGGTCGCCGGGTGCTGGGACTCAGTCCCTCGTTTGCTGATGGAGTGCTCGTTTGTCCGACCGGCGCGGGAGCGGCGGTGGCGATCGACCTGTCCAGCCGTTCGCTGTTGTGGGGATACCAATTTCCCCGCAGTCCGCAGCACGAGCAAGCCGTGCAAATGCGGATGAACATGGGATGGAACGGGCAGATGGTCATGCCCTCTCCGCCAGGGACGAACTGGCTGGATGCCAATCCGATCGTGATCAATGGCCGAGTTTTGATCACGGCGCGCGAGTCCGATCAACTTCATTGTTTGAGCCTGCTGGACGGAAAAGTCCTGTGGTCGCAGCCGCGAGGAGAATCGCTGTTCGTCGCCCCCATTGGCAAGGACCAGGCGCTGGTTATCGGGCGAAGCCAGATACAGGCGATCAAGCTGGCGGACGGTCAGCCCGGCTGGACGGCGCCGCTGGTTTTTCCGGCGGGTCACGCGCCGAGCGGGCGCGGCTTTGCCAGCGAGGGCAACTACTATTTGCCGCTGACTTCGGCGGAAGTCATCAAGATCGATACGGTGTCTGGAACCATCAAGGCCCGCTCACGATCGCGAAACGGCGTGATTCCCGGGAACCTGATCAGTTATCAGGGATACGTAGTCTCTCAGGGGGTCGATTCGATCGACAAGTTTTTTCAACGAGAGCCGCTCAAAAAACTGGCTGAGGCGCAATTGGCGAAGGACCCGTCGAATGCTACAGCGCTGGCTTGGCGCGGGGAAATTGCACTGGACGATGGACAACCCTCCGCGGCGGCGGCGGACTTGCGCCAGGCGGCAAAGGCATTTCAAGCCACATGGGAACGGCTGCAAAAGGATCCCCAGACGGCAGCCAGCGCAGCCAAGAAGCAAGAATTGAGTTCGGCCGAAGGCGACCTGCTGCGAACCCGAGGGCTGCTGTTCGATTCGCTGGTGATGCTGTTGGACGCCGATTTCAAAATCAATCGCGAGGCGCTCTCCGAGCTGGAGGCGCTGGTCGAAATGCCCGACGAGCGAGCGCGATACCTGGCGGTCGCGGCCGCCGGTTATCAACAGCAGGGGCAAGTCGAGTTGGCGCTGGCCGCCTACTTGAAACTGGCGGACTTGGATCAAGACCGGGCGGAAGAGCCAACCATCGAACAGTCGGATCGCTCGGTCCGGAGGGACCGCTGGATACAGGCCCGTCTGAGCGATTTGCTTTCCGCCGCCAAGCCCGAGGGACGTGCGGCGATCGACCGAGAGGCGGAGAGTCGCCTGCGAGGAGCGGCCGCGGCGGAATCGAATCGAGAGGCGGCAATCCGGCGATTTTTGTCCTACTTTGGTTTCCATCGATCGGCCGAAGAGGCGCGCGAGTTGTTGGTGCTGCAATTGGGCGATGACGACACGGTACTGGAGCGCGAGCAACTGCTGCTGAGCTTGGAACAATCCGCCGACGCGCCGCGTCGGGCCGCCGCGGTCGCGCGTTTGGGATTGCTCTACGAAGGGGCGAACCGGCCGAACGAGGCTGCCAGTTGTTACCGCCGATTGGCGCGAGAATTCGCGGATGTCGTCTGCCTGGACGGCAAAACCGGTAAGCAATTGGTGGAAGCCATGTCCCCCGATCAGCCGGCCCGGATTGCGATGCAGGTTTCGACCGCCTGGCCTTATGGAGAAGTGAAAGCGGAGCCGGCGCAGTCGCGCGCCTCACGTGCCAACCAGTACCAACAGTTCTTCAATGTTGATCTGCGAGGAGAACGCTCGCTGGCCGGAGGGAACAGTCGCGTTCTGTTCGATTCGCAGCTTTTCCAACTGATGGGTCGCGATTCTCTGGGCAAGGAGCGATTCCGGCTTTCCTTGGGCCAGACGGCCGGCAACCGCGGCTATGGCTACCAGCCTGGAATGATGTATGGCGTGGGACGAGGGCATTTTCTGGCGGTAAGCATGGGGAGTCAGGTGGTTGCCGTGGACACGCTGCGCTCGGCGGAACGACGACTGCTATGGAATTTTGAACAATTGGATCAGGCCCAACTGCAAATGCAGATGATGGGCTTCGGTGGCGGATTCACCACTCGCACGGTGGCAAATCCCTGGGGTCCGGCGCGGATGGTATTCACCAGCGCCAACAACCAGCCGATGCCCTCGTTGGGAACGGCCGTGGCGAGCGGAGTGTGCGTCCAGAGGGGGCGGGATTTGATGCTTTTGGACATGCTTTCCGGTAAGCCGGTGTGGACCCGTCGTGGCGTCGAGCCGGGAAGCGAACTGTTCGGTGATGACGAAGTACTGATTGTTGCCCCGCCAAATGGTGAGCAAGCGCAACTGATTCGCACGCTGGATGGGGAACTCCTGGGAACGCGCGCAGTCCCCCCTGCCAACCTGCGTTGGACTAGCAGCGGTCGAAAGCTGCTGGCCTGGAAAGAGGAAAAGGGGAAGCTGCGGCTGTACCTATTGGATGTTCCCGCCGGGACCGAGCAGACGCTTGGCGAATTCAGCTTGGGTTCCAAGGGAACCATTGTCGACGGAGAACAGGTGGCGGTGTACGACGCGATGGGAAAATTCTCCGTGTTTTCGCTGCGCGACGGCGCCAAAGCGATCGAGTCTTCAGTCGAGCCGGATCCCTCTTTGTATGCGATCATCGTGCAGCGGACCGCCGACCAGTACTTGTTGATCACCAGCCGGCCGCGGCAGGCCCGAGCATCGAGCGGGGTGAATTACCAGCCCGCGATCCAGGACAATAGTACAGGCACGAACAGCCCGCTCATTAGCGGGCGGGTATATGCCTTTGACCGCACGACCGGCGCCCCAAGCTGGCAGGTTCCAGCCCTGATCGATCAACACGGCTGGGTGCCGTTTCAGGGGAGCGATCTGCCGGTGCTGGTCTTCGTGCGACACGTATTCGACCGGGAAAGCAATCGGCGCGGGGCAACCCCAGCTTCGGTTTTGTGCTTGGACAAACGGACCGGCCGAGCCGTATACCAGAACGATCGGATGAACGGTCCGGCGAATTCGTTTGAAGCGGTTGGAGACTTGGAATCCAAGTCGGTTACGTTGCAGTTATTCAATCATTCGATCGCGCTGAAATTTACGGACCTGCCCACGCCGCCAGAACCACCGTACCAGGCGGGTCTCGACACCGCGCGCGACCGGGTTCTCAGCAAGAGCAAGTTTGGTGGCGTATTGCGGGCATTCGGTCGCGCGGCCGAAGAAGTCGTGCCCGTACCAGCCGAGGCGGACCCATTTGAGCGACGTTGAGCCGCAGGCAGAATCGGCCCGGGGAACCCCTGATTGGCCGCTCCCTACCCTCCGCGAAGCGGCCGAGAGAGTTGAAATGGGCAGATTTGTGCGGTCTGAGTGTGAGTGGCGACTGACCTAAACTTAATTGACCTTGATTGACGGAATTGACCTCCGAGGAAACGTCTATGGATTCGTCCGCTGTTGCCGACTCCGCGGCCATCCGCAAACTGCACGACGCGCGGGAAAAGATTCTCCAGCAGTTGTCGCAGGTCATTGTGGGCCAGAACCAGGTGATCGAGGAATTGCTCATTTCGCTGTTTAGCCGCAGCCACTGCCTCCTGGAAGGCGTGCCTGGCCTGGCAAAGACGCTGATGATCAGCACGCTCGCCCGGGCCCTGAATCTATCGTTCAGCCGCATCCAGTTCACTCCCGACTTGATGCCCGCCGATATCACCGGGACGGAGATTATCGAAGAGAACAAATCAACCGGTTCGCGCGAGTTTCGATTTTTGGAAGGACCATTGTTTTCGAACGTGATCCTG
>JALHPA010000274.1 GCA_022842745.1 Pirellulales bacterium | reverse complement strand
ATCGCGGAAAACAGCGGCGAACCAAGCAGTCGGTCATCATGGACCTGTTACCTCCCAAAAATCGGCTCGGGAACGCGATCGCGCCTTCGACCGAAGGTCCGCGGCCCGTTTTGGCATCTCCAGCGGTCGATCGAATCCGGATCGCGCCGCGCCCGATTATTGGGATTACCTCCCCGATTGAGGATCGACCGTAAGGGAACTCGGAAACCACAATCCAGTCCAGCCCTGCGGTCGAAGACCACAGGGCTTTTTTTATTCGCTTATTTACCGCGCAAGACTCCTCGCCGGAGTCGGTTTTTCACAGGTCCAGCCCATGCGTCGCATTCAGGTTTACGACACCACCCTGCGGGACGGAAGCCAGGGAGAGGGAGTCAATTTTTCCCTCCAGGACAAGCTGCTCATCACGCAGCGATTGGACGCGCTCGGCTTCGATTTTATCGAAGGAGGATACCCGCTCTCCAATGAAAAAGACGCGCAGTACTTCCAGCGGGTCCAGGAATTGGATCTGCGTCATGCGCGGGTCTGCGCCTTCGGCATGACCCGCCGGAAAGGCGTGCGGCCGGCCGACGACCCCGGCATGAAGGCCTTGCTCGGCTCCGGGGCGAAAACGATCACCATCGTGGGCAAAACCTCGGCTTTTCACGTCACGGAAGTCCTGCGCGTCAGCCTGGAAGAGAACCTGGCCATGATCGGCGACACGGTCCGCTTCCTCCGCGAGCAAGGCCGGGAAGTGATCTACGACGCGGAGCACTTTTTTGATGGCTGGAAGCTAAATCCAGAGTACGCGCTCTCCACGCTGCGCGCCGCTCGCGACGCCGGGGCGTCGCTCGTAGCCCTCTGCGACACCAACGGTGGCAGCATGCCCGAGGAGATCGCTCAAGGAACGCAGACCGCGATCGCCGCGCTCTCCATGCCGATTGGCATTCACACGCATAACGACTGCGATCTGGCGGTCGCGAATTCGCTCTCCGCGATCGACGCCGGGGCGGTGCAGGTGCAAGGGACGATCAACGGCGTGGGCGAGCGTTGCGGCAACGCCGATTTGATCTCCGTGGTCGCCAATCTGGCCGTCAAAAAGCCCGGCTATCAGGTGCTGCACGGGGACGGAGTGCGCCAGCTTACCGATCTTTCGCGGTACGTGTACGAAACGGCCAACATGCACCACCGCATCAATCAGCCCTTCGTGGGCCAAAGCGCCTTCGCCCATAAAGGCGGCATGCACGTTCATGCCATCGAGCGCGCGACCTCCAGCTACGAACACATCGCCCCCGAACTGGTCGGCAACGAACGGCGGATTCTCGTCAGCGAGCTCTCGGGGCGATCGAACATCGTGGCCCTCACCCGCCGATTCCAGTTGCAGGACGACCGGGAACTGATGGATCGGATTCTCGCCCAGGTCGTGGCCCAGGAAAACCAGGGCTACCAATTCGAAGCCGCCGAAGCCTCGTTCGAGCTGCTGGTGCGGCGGGAAGCGGGAATTTTTTCGCCCCACTTCGAGCGGCGCCATTACCACGTCTCGGTCGAGGGGGACTGCGACGGGAAATTGAGCACCGAAGCGACCGTCAAACTGCGAATCGGCGAGACCCTCCGGCACGAGGTCGCCGAGGGGGACGGTCCGGTTAACGCGCTCGACGCGGCGATGCGCAAGGCCCTGTCATCCCAGTTTCCAAACCTGTCCGAGATGAGCCTGGTGGATTACAAAGTGCGGGTGATCAATTCCGAAGCGGGCACCGCCGCCTGCGTGCGGGTGGTGATCGAAAGCCGCGACCGGCACCACGTGTGGGGGACCGTGGGAGTGAGCGAAAACGTGATCGAAGCAAGCTGGATCGCGCTCGTCGACTCCTACGAGTACAAACTCTGCAAGGACGCCGCGAGCGACCCATCGCTCGTCCCGGCAGGCCGCGCCGCCGGATAAGTGAGTACAACGGATAAGCGAGTACAATGGGCGCGTGCGCGAATTGGGAACTTAGTCGCGTGTTCATCTAAATCCAGGGCGACGGCAATCGCTCCGACGCAGACCCGTATGAATCGATTCCTGATTAACGACAACGCCGACGGACCGCGATTTCTTTTTGCCGTGGCCTTTTGCCGTGCCGCGGCGGTGCTTTCCCTCGGCTTTGCAATCCTGGCTGCCCCCAGCGCGGCCGACGAACCGCCAGCCAACTCCCCTAGCGCCAAACCGGCCGCTGCCAAGCCCGCCGCGAAGCCCGCCGCCAAGCCCGCCCCCCAAAAGTCCAGCGGTCAGTTGCTCCGCTCGCAAATCGACGCCACCACCAGCTTGTTCGGCGTGGAAGCGAGCGGGCAGCGGTTCGTGTACGTCTTCGACCGGTCCGGAAGCATGAGCGAACCGCGCGATCTGCCGTTGAAGGCGGCGGGAATCGAATTGCTCTCCAGCCTGGAAAAGCTCCGCGACGTCAACCAGTTCCACATCATTTTCTACAACGAGCAGCCGCGAGCGTTCGTCCCCAGCGGCGTGCGCGGGCGATTGATTTTCGCCACCGACGAGAACAAGCGGTCCGCCCGGCAGTTCGTGGAGTCGATGCGCGCGGAGGGGGGAACGCGGCACTTTGAAGCCCTGTCGATCGCCATCCGTCTCCGGCCGGACGTGATCTACTTGCTGACCGATGGAGAGGCGAAGGATGACTTGAGCCGGGAGGAATTGGCTAAACTAAAGGAACTGAACGACGGAGTCGCTTCCATCCAGGTCATTCAATTCGCCGCGCAACCCTTTGAGGGGAATTCGCTGGTGGACTTGGCCGAGGAGAACCGCGGGCAACACCGGTACTACGACCTGCGAAAAGCGGTCCAGGCGGGCAAACGCCAAGGTTTGAAATCGCCCTAGCGAGGTTCGCCTCCCTCTCGGCGGCGGAGTGACCATTCCTTACCCCCTATCACGGACGACGGGCATGTTTGAACTGGCTTGGCGGGATGAGGTGCTGCACCTGTCGCCCGAACGGGCAATCTATTGGCCCGCACAAAAGACGCTGTTGGTCGCCGATACCCATTTCGGCAAGTCGGCGGCCTTTCGCCAGGCCGGAATCGCGTTGCCCCACGGCCTCACCGCGGCGAACTTGCGACGGCTCTCAGCGCTAGTCGATGCCACTCGGGCGGAGCGGATGATTGTGCTGGGCGATCTTCTACATTCGCGCGGCGGGCGGGCCGAGAAGACGATGGACGAGATCGGGCGTTGGCGGGCCGAATGTCAAAATCTGGAAATTGTTCTGATTCGCGGCAACCACGACCAACAGGCTGGCGACCCACCAGAAGAATGGCGGATCGCTTGCCACGACAAGCTGCTGGTTGGCCCGTTTGCGCTAAAGCATCATCCGGTCGCCACTGGGGCAGGTTACGTTCTGGCAGGCCACGTCCACCCCGCGGTCACGATGCGAGACGCAACGGCGGCGACATTGACGTTACCGTGCTTTTGGTTCGGGCCGGAGGTCGCCGTTCTGCCGGCATTTGGCGAGTTCACGGGAATCAAGTCGATTCGCCCTGGATCAAAAGATCGCGTCTTCGCCGCCGGTCCCGGGGCCGTGGTCGAGGTCACAACGCGCGTTCCATCGCCGCAAAGGCGAACTGGAAAAAGAAATCCGCGCACCGCCGCCGGTCAACCGACGACGGTGCGCGGCAAGAGTAGCGCCTAGGGCTGAGGAACGTCATTGACCCGCCGAGCACGGTTCGGTTGATCAATCGGCGGGATCTGCACCACTTCTCCGCCGGCGTGTGTAATCAATGCCTTCAACACGTTTTCGTCGACATCGTTCGAGATCAAGCGGACGCTGCCGTCGGCGAAGGCCGTTGGTGTCGCGGCTCGGGTAAGGCCGCCCATTTTTGGCAGAGGCTGGTCTTTGTCGAAGGGAATGTCCTCCGGCTTGGTCCAAGGAATGTCACGCTTGGCTTCGACCACGAGAATGGTGTTGCTCGTGCCGTCGGTGATTTTTGCGAAGCCAATACCCTTACCGGGTTTAGTCGGCTGGGACGGAAAAATCGTGTGCTCGCCGGTCAGGACGAAATAGCTGGTGTTCCCCGCCGGTCCGTTGTCCAACGGGGACCGATAGATCTCGGGCATTATCGCAATCAACTTCTTGTTGTGCTCGCTGTCCCACGGCTCGTCGAACTTGTACTGGTCGTAGAGGGCCTGCTGCTCAATGAACGGAAGGATCGCCACCCGCCAACTATGCGGCGTCTTGCCGTCTGGACCCAGTACTGACGAAGCAGGAAACGCCTTGTAAGTGTCCACGTAGTTGTGCATCGCCAACGCAATCTGCCGCATGTTGTTGGTGCTCTGGGTGCGGCGGGCGGCTTCCCGGGCAGCGGCGATCGCCGGCATGTAGACGCTGGCCATTATTGCCGACGTACCCTGGCTGGTTTCCAAGGCTAGCGAAACGGTGTTCCCCTCGACCGTCGGCTTGACTTGCGCCAGGAGCGACTCCAGCTCCTTGACCAGCATCGTTTTCACTTTAGCCAGTTCTTGCGGCTCTCCCGGCTCGGGGCGGTTGGCCTGCGCCCGGATCATCGGCAGCATATTGCTGGCCAGAACGCGGGCGGCGATCACCGTATCTTTGACCTCGGTCGCCCCTTCCGCCGTTTTGCAAATGGCATAGGCGTTGACCTTCAGCTTGTCGTGCAGCTTGGCGCCCGCCACCACCGTCTCTGCTTCCCGCCACAGCGGCGCAAAACCGAGCATCATGCCTGTCTGCGGGCCGGTGCCGCCGCGATTGACCGTGCTCTCCATTTCGTTGCGAATGGGATCGACGTTGAAGGCCAGGGCGGCATCCGAATCGGCGACGCGAGCGAATTCCTTGACAAATCCTGAGGGCAACGCTCCTTCCACCGCCGACATGATCGCCATCAAAGCTTCCTCGGTCCGGGCGACGACGATCGATCGGTCGTCGGGCATAAAGTATCCGCCTCCCCTCCCGGGCGCGGACGGATCGGCGGTAACGCGGAAGTAGGTTTTCCCGTTGACTGCCATTTTTTCCGCCCCCGGCATGTTCCGCTCGCCCAGCTTGGAGAAATCAAACGGTTTTACGGCGCGGATCATAAAAGCCTCGGTCGGACGCATGAACTGGCCCTTGGGCACTTGTTCGGGAGCGATCGCCATAAAGCGAACCTCCGCCAGGTCGGACAACCGCAGGCCCAATTCCTTGAATACGTCCATCTCCTTTTCCATCGCTTCGACCATCGAGCGCATCTTGTCGTCGCGGGCCAACAGCCGGGCGGGCTTGGCGGCCATCAAAACGAACGTAT
>JALHPA010000273.1:3633-5272 GCA_022842745.1 Pirellulales bacterium | reverse complement strand
GCACCCCACCACGGTGCCCGCGACCAGCCCAGGCTCCAGCGAAACCGCATTCTTTTGCGACGCGACGATCAAGCTGATCGGCGAACGCGAAAAATCGCACTGACTGAGAATCAAGCGTCCGTTGTTAACGCGAATGCAAGGATCTCCTCGGCCAGGCACGTCCCAATCGCGAAAGTGGCAGCCGTTCAAAATCACCGTTCCGGAGCCCTCGTTGACCACCTGCTCGCGCGTTTCCTTGATCACCCAAAAACCACTGTTGGAAATCTTCACGGGTCCGGTGTTCTGCGCTCCTATTCTGACGGTCGACATGAACTGGCAATTGGAGAACTGAACCCCAGAGTGCGTCTGCGTTTTGTTGACCTGAACGGCTACTGGCCCGATGTCCGATCCGGATTGCGTCACCAACGCGTTTCCGGCACCATGGCCGAAATCATCGAACAGAAATCCTTGCTTGGCGAAAATCACAAAACAGTTGCTGATATATTCCCAATCGGTCCGCCCGATCTTAAATCCAATGAGATGTTCTTTTAGATATGGCTGTAGAATGCCATTCCAATAGGCATCCTCTCCGGCCGAGAATCCTGCTGGCGGAGCGGGGAGCTTTGGTTCCAGGCCACTCCGTTTCCAAAAGTTGGGATTGAAGTGAACGTTTTCCAACCGGCCCACATCGCTGCATCGATCGATGTAGATTCCAATGTTCAACGGGCAGGCATAGACATCGCGGATCACATGCAGCTCGTTTTCGTGGGTCCCCACATCGATTGCCCGGTAGGGATTGGTCATGCCCACTTCGATCACCTGGCACATCTGGCCGCGAATCTGAATGGTCCACGGATACGGAACGACTTCGGGAGGCGCCCGCTGCTCGGGATAGTGAATCAACACATTCCGGATCGACGCATTGAAGTCCAAAACGATAGCCGGTTGGGCGTCTACGTTTCCCTTACCTCCATAGAGGTGCAATACCGTTCCAATCGGGTGCTTCGGATGCGGGACTGCGTCATAGCTTCCCTTCAACGTCACCCCGGAAGGCACCGTCAAAGAGCTGTTGAGACGGTAGCTTCCCGCCGGTAGAAAACAAATGCCCCCTTGGTTCACAGCCGCATTCAGTGCTTTCTGAATAGCGGGAGCATCATCAACCTTGCCGTTTCCCACGGCGCCGTAATCCATGACGTTGGCACACGCAATAGGCGCGGCAGTAAGGCGAGAGCAGGCGAACGCGAAAGCAAGGAACGTAAGAATCGTCTTACTGCATTTCATCATGGCTGTCCTTTTGTGAACGGCGCCGTTCACCGGACCGAGGCGAACGACCGTGATCTTGCCAAGCCGCGCGGCCCGCGGCTCAAGACATGGGTGTAGATTTTTGTCGTGCGAACGTCGCACTGCGTCCAAGCGGCGCTTCCGGACTCGCGAAGAGGGACATGCGGCGCGAAGTTGGAGCGGATCGGCCGCGGTCATTGTTTCTTTTTTGCCTTCCGTTCGGGCGGCAATTGGATCGTATGGGGATCCAAGGCTTTGATCTCTCCGTCCTCCCAAACGATCACCGGCGTGCCCGTTTGCTTGGCGCGCTCGATCACCTTCCGCGAGGTTTGCAAGAAAGCGGCATCGGCCAGCTCCGTAAGGGATGGTTCGGTTTTCT
>JALHPA010000273.1:0-3623 GCA_022842745.1 Pirellulales bacterium | reverse complement strand
CGAACGATGTGGGTGAAGAGACGCTTGTCTTGCACTGCCAGTCGTTTCTGCTGTTCCACGGCTACGAGTTTAGGCGGCAATCGGGACGCGTCATACAACCGCCATTCATCAAGGACCGGCCGGTACAGCCCAAAAAAGTTCCGCAAACCCGCCGCATAACGCCGCCGAATACCGACCGGCGGGACGTTGTGTCCGCCGAGAGCAACCGGATTCTCCAGGGTCGAGTCGCCACCCACTAGAATGCGCGAAATGCCGAAAATATGCCAATGGGCCCCCGCGATTCCGTCCGGCCACAAGATCCGTTCAACGATCGGCGGAACTCGGCTTCCGCAGCGGCATGCCCCACCCCTTCCAAAAGGGCCAGTCGGAAGGGCTAAACGCGGTCTTCCAATTCACCGTCACCGGGAAAGAACCGCGCATCGCCACCGTCGTCATCCGCGACCAGACGATTCGCGTCAGGTCGCTATGCCGGTAAACTCGCTTTGCTTTGCGTGCCGGGCATCGCGGCGGGAAGGAGCGCTTTTCGTTACCTGCGGCGTCGCCGTGGCGGCACGGGTTCCCCGCGCGGGCGAACCGTCCCGGCCGGAACCTTCGAGTCGGAAATGCTGAATCGATTGTTGCAGCGCCCCCGCCTGGGCGTCGAGCTGTTCCGCGCCCGCCGCCAGTTCCTGGCTGGAAGCGGAGTTCAATTCCGTAACCCGTGCGATCGCGTTATTGGCGGCCGAAAGCGCTTCGGCCACGCGGGCTTGGTGGTCGGCCGACACGGTGATTTCGCTTACCCGCTGGGTGGTATCCTGAACGTTGCGGACGATTTCCACCAATGCCCGCCCGGTCTTCTCGCTCACGGCGGCCCCGTGTTGCACGCGCTCCGTGGATTCCTGGATCAGCCGGCGGATATCGCCGGCGGCTTCTCGCGAGCGCTCGGCCAACCGGCGGACCTCGTCCGCCACCACGGCAAAGCCGGCGCCGTGCTCGCCCGCGCGGGCGGCCTCAATGGCGGCATTCAAGGCGAGCAGATTGGTTTGGCGGGCGATTTCGGCAATGACTTGGGTGATTTCGGCGATTTTTTCGGAGCTGGAAGTGATTCGCCGCATCGCGCCGATCGCCTCTTCGACGGCGGCATTGCCCTCGTTGGCGCTTTCGCTGGCGCGGTGAGCGACGTCCGAAGCCTGCTTGGCGAATGTTCGCACGCTGGTAATGCTCCGCTGCAATTCCTCGGTGGATTCGCGGCAGGCCTCGACGGACGTGGATTGGGTTTGGGCGCCGTGGGCCAGGGACTGCGAGCTATCGGCGACGATGTGTGCCCCTTCGCGGAACTGTTGCGCGCTCTGGGCGATCTCGGCGACGACGGCTCGCAACCCGGCGAGCAACTTGTCCAAGCCGCCTGCCAGTTCTTCGACCGGCTCGTTCCCTTGCTGCTTGATCGAGACCGACAGGTCTCCTTCGCTTGCGGCCGCCACGACCGCGAGCAACTCGTCGACGCGGCGGCGGAGTCGCTCGGCCTCTTCGCGTTCGTCTCGCGCCCGCTGCTCGTCCGCCAGTTGGCGTTGGCGTTGCAAGTCCTCTCCTTGCCATCGCGCTTCAAAGAATTTTTGCATTCCGTCTGCCAGGTGATCCACGGCAGTGTCGCCAGCCGCGCCAACGCCCACATCGCGCGCCCCCGCCGAGACGCGTTTCATTGCCTCCAGCAATCCGTCCACCTTTTTCTGTTGCTGTAGGGCGGTTTGGCGCTGCTGTTCCGCCTGCTGCCGCTCGGCCGCGGCACGTTCTTCCTGCGCCTTTCGCTCCCGCTCGCCCGACAATCGGACCTTTTCCAGCGTATCGGCCGAAGCGGACACCGCCGTATTCAGGGCCGCGGCCATGCGGCCAATCTCATCGCTGCGCGAGCATTCCAACCGCTGGGTGAGATCCCCTTCGGCCACGCGTTCCAGCACGTCGGCCGTCGCAACGAGCGGCGTCGCCACCGAGCGCGCAATCAGCACCGCCAAAGTGGCAATGACGACCGCAGTGAGCAAGGTCAGCACGATCATGAAGTTTCGCAGCGACCGGACCGGGGCGAGCGCCTCGTCGGCCTCCTGGCGCAGCAAGAGCCGCCACGAATACGCGGGGAAACCGAGCGCGCCTTTTGAAACTCCGTAGCCGCTGATCGTCGCCCGATCCTGGCGGCTGTCCCAATCCTGGGCATAACCGTTCTCTCCCCGAACCGCGGCCTGGGCAGATTGCACGCCCTCGTCGGCCGGACGGCTAGTCAGGATCGCCTGGGGGTCCGTGTCGTCGAGGGTTAGACCATGCCGATCCAGAAGCTGGGTCAAAATGGTCTCGGCGCCTTTCTCCGCCAGCGACTTGCTCTGCGAATCCAAAATTTCACCGACGATCCGCTTCCACGACGCGCGATTCGACCAGACGCGAACGACCTGCCCCTGCTCGTCCACGATCGGAGCGGAGAAATTGAGTGTGTAACCGTCGTTACCCAATAGCTTGGCCACCGTCGGATCGCGTTCGGGCGCGGAGTAATAACTCTGCCCGTAGGACACCTTGCCGGAAATGATCTCCTCGAACCAGGCCTGGCCGCGCACGCTCTGGCCAATCAACGACGACGTGTCCACATCCTTGCCATCCATCGACTTGGTATTGGCTGCCACGATCGCCCCTTCGCGGTCGACCACCAGCATCAAGTCGTAAATTCCATAACACTTCGTATAGAAATTCGCAGCCTCGGTCACCTCCAAGGCGCTGCCCAAGGCCTTGGGGTTTTGCGCGAATGCCTGCACGTCTCCATACCGCTCGAACAGGTTGCGGTCGATTTTGTCCAGCGTCTGCTCGGCCACCCCCTGCAAAGACTTCCCGGTCGCCTCGACCAGGCATTGCCGGCTGCGGTGATAGACGATCGAACCCACCAGACAGAGGGGCAATAAGCCCATGGCCAGAAACTGGCACACCAAACGGGTTCGCATGCTGCGGAACCGGAGTTTGTCGTCCCAACCGCTTCGACGCCACCACGCCTCCACCGCGTTCCGTTGCAGCCTTCTCATTTGGCTTCGTCTTTCTTCGTTCGCACCGAGCACGCTGTTCCTTGTGGATGACATCACTGCCGATGCCTTGCAGGAACCGTACATTGCTCAATCCGAACAATAATGAATAGGAAAGAAAAAATGCTAACGACGTGGATAACCACAAATCCACTCCCCGCGACGTTTTCGCATGGCCCTAGGTGTTCCCTTTAGACGACCCCCCCGGCGGTGCCTAACCCGTGGGCACGATCCGCAGGATCGGCCGGCAGGAATCGAGCCGCGATCCTCGCCCCCCCTTTGTGGCGTCCAGGCGTTTCCGCCGGCGGAAAGCTGCCAATCATGCCGCCAGAGAGGACAGAGGTGGGGGATTTTGCCCCCGCTCCCACTTCTGGCTGCCCTCCTCGCCAATCGGAATCCCAAATACGGGGGGGGCAAGAACGCGAACCGGCGGGCCGCTTAGCAAACAATCGCTAGTTCGCGCGCCAGCTTCTCTACCGCCCCCTCCTTCCCCTTCGCCTCGACCTCCACAGTAATCTCCATTCCCCGCCAACACGCCGGAAAGTCGTTCACGTCAATGAAGTCATGGTGCCGCTCCGGCCTGGGACCGTTCCA
>JALHPA010000272.1 GCA_022842745.1 Pirellulales bacterium | reverse complement strand
CCTCCCCCGCTCGCTTGCCGCTGCAACTCCAATTCGCGCTTCTCAACCTCCTGCCAGAGTTTCAAGAATTCGTTGTGCCGTCCTTGGTAGTCAATCCCCGCGAAGCCGGCCTTAGCCTTGGCCATATCCTCGATGGGCAAGTTCTTCTGCACGTACGCCAGCGGAACCTCCGCCTCTTCCTTCTTGAGGGCCGGCAGCACCCGCGGAGTCTGCGACTCCCCGCATTGGTCGGCCGCGGCGGCCGATACCGTCCGCTCCAGATATCCCTCCAACTCCGAAAGCGACACCACGTCGTCTCCGTTTCCTCCCATCTCCTCCAGATCGGCCCGCCCCGCCAGGCCCAACCGGAAGAAATGCGCAAACAGCGACTCCCCGCGGTCGGGCAGCGCCCACGACACCTGCCCCTCCCCGGCGGAACAAAGGAACCACAAGTCGTTGTCCGGCTGTTGCTCGACAAATCGCTTCAATCCGGCCGCGAATTCGTTGTGCAATATCCCCAACTGCCAATTCGACTCCATCTTCTGGCAGTCCAACACCACAACTTTCTTCACGCCGCGCAGGCTCTCTTGTTCCAACGCCTTCACCACCTCGGCCAACGGCAGCAGGTTCATATCCCACAGCCGTTCCAGCTTGTCAAAACGGGACTCTGGCGGCAAAAGCAGGCACGGCGCTCCCGCCTCGTTCAAAACGCCGTGCCCGCTCAGGTAAACGATCAACACCTGCGTCCGCTCCGGACCGCCGATCCGATCCAACTCCCCCAACCGCTCCTGGAACGCCCCCAGGAATGAATCTTTGGATCGCCACGGCGAGCCAGACGTCAACATCAGATCGCTATCGGCCGGCCGGACCACGTTGCCTGCGGTCCGATTCCCTCCGGCCAACGCAGACAAGCTTTGCACGTCCTCCCACGCCCACGCATTCGGCGGAATCGGCTGGTCGTAATCCAATATCGCCACCGCGATCAGCGTCGGATTCTGCGGCTTGCGCAGTATTTGATACAACACCGCGGCCACCAAGGCCAACGCCAGCAACGTCACCACGGCCAGCTTGAAGCGAAACCGAATCTTGCCAAAGTCCGTCGCGCGCCGCCGCAGCCAGTGATCGTTCCGCGATTTCGACTGCGGCTTGGAAGCCGCTTGTCGGTCGCGCCAGTTCGCCCGTCCCGGCGCGGCGCCAGGATTGGGCCTGCGAGAAGCACCATCAGCCATGAGAATGGCTCGCTGATTTCGAGAAGTTTCCGACCGGTCCAGGACAGCAACGATTAAACCAGAACCACGATCCGCCAGCAACGCGCGGTTTCCCTACCTGTTCATAAGCGCCAAGCCTTGTCGCCGCCTTCTTCAACGACTGGCAAGCATTGTCTCGCGCGATAAGATAACTCCCACAGGGCCCCTGCGGCCCGCTCCCCTTCTCCCTGTCCCCCTTCTGCCGCACAACCATCCCTGTCTGGCTAACCGGTTCCCGCGGCTTTCCGTTGGCGATTGATCCCCATGTCCGACTTTGAACAACTTGGTCTGTTTTATCTCGGTAAAGAGTTCGACCTGGAAGCGGGTCGTGCGACCGATGAGCTGGTTCTGTACGACGCCAAGGACATGACCACGCACTGCGTCTGCGTCGGCATGACCGGCAGCGGCAAGACGGGGCTTTGCCTCTCGGTCCTGGAAGAGGCCGCCATCGACGGCATTCCCGTCATCGCCATCGATCCCAAAGGAGATCTAAGCAACCTCCTGCTCACTTTTCCAGAATTACGGCCCGAGGATTTCCAGCCCTGGATCGACCCGTCCGATGCCCAGCGAAAATCCCTCTCCGTCGAACAACTCGCCGCCCAGACCGCCCAACAATGGCAGACCGGTTTGGCCGCCTGGGGACAAGACGGCGCGCGAATCGCCCGCTTTCGCCAGGCATGCGATCTTGCCATCTACACTCCCGGCAGTAGCGCCGGTCTTCCGCTGACCGTCCTTCGCTCGTTCGCCGCTCCCCCGGCGGCCGTGCTTAGCGACGCCGAGGCTCTCCGCGATCGAATCTCCGCCGCTGCCTCCGGCCTGCTCTCGTTGCTCGGTGTCGACTCCGATCCCATCAGCGGCCGCGAACACATCCTCCTGGCCAACTTGCTCGATTACTCCTGGCGCAAGGGGCAAGATCTCGACCTGGCCGGTCTCATCCGCGGCATCCAGTCCCCCCCCTTCGACAAGGTCGGCTTCATCGACCTCGAAACTTTTTTCCCGGCCAAGGAGCGCTTTGGGCTGGCGATGCAACTCAACAATCTGGCGGCCTCCCCCGGTTTTTCCGCCTGGCTAGAAGGAGAACCGCTCGATATCGGCAGTCTGCTCCATACTTCCGCCGGAAAACCGCGCATCTCGATCCTCTCCATCGCCCATTTGTCCGACAACGAGCGGATGTTCTTCGTCACCATCCTGCTCAACGAAGTCCTCTCCTGGATGCGATCCCAGCCTGGTTCCTCCAGCCTCCGCGCCCTGCTCTATATGGACGAAGTCTTCGGATATTTTCCCCCCACCGCCAATCCCCCCAGCAAGCGCCCCATGCTGACCCTGCTCAAGCAGGCCCGCGCCTTCGGCCTGGGTGTCATGCTCGCCACCCAGAACCCCGTCGATCTCGATTACAAGGGACTCTCCAATTGCGGCACCTGGTTCTTGGGACGCCTGCAAACCGAAAGGGACAAGGCCCGCGTCCTCGAAGGACTCGAAGGCGCCTCCGCGACCGCCGGCGCGGCGTTTGACCGCCAAAAAATGGAAGCCATCCTCGCTCGGCTCGGCAACCGCGTGTTCCTGATGAACAACGTCCACGAAGACCAGCCCCGCGTCATCCAGACCCGCTGGGCCTTGTCCTATCTCCGCGGCCCCCTCACCCGCGACCAGATCTCCCGCCTCATGGCGGATCGGAAATCCGCCCTCCCCTCAAGCGCCAGCCCACCCACAAGCGCCAGACCAAACTCCGGCGAACCATCCACCTCGCGCGACTCCCTCTCCTCTGAAGCCGCCGGTTCGGAAGAACATCCCCGACCGGTCTTGGCCCCGGACGTTCCCGAAGGATTCCTCCTCTCCCGCGGCCACCCTCCCGTTGGCGCTCGACGGTTGTACCGCCCCGCCGTTTGGGGCGCCGCCCGGCTGCATTACACGGATTCCAAGTCCGGTGTCGACCATTGGAGCGATCTGCACCTGCTCGCCCCCGCCGACTCCGACCTTCCGCCGGACTTCTGGTCCTCCGCGCAAACGCTCGCGGAACCCCCCGAGGTCGAAAATCAGCCCGAACCGGAAACCCTGTTCTCCCGTTTGCCTGCCGCGCTCAGCCGAGCAAAAAGCTACTCCGCTTGGAAAGACGATCTCAAGAACTCTCTCTATCGCACCCAAACGCTCTCCCTCTTTCGCTGCCCGGCTCTCAAGCAAACCTCGTTGCCCGACGAATCGGAGCGCGATTTTCGCATCCGCTTAAGCCAGCTCGCTCGCGAACAGAGAGATTCCGAAATCGAAAAACTGCGCCTCAAATACGCCCCCAAAATCGCGGCCGCCAACGAACAACTCCGCCGCTCCCGCCAGCGCGTGGAAAAAGAGCAGGCACAAGCCAATCAAAGCACCTTCCAAGCCGCCGTCAGCTTTGGTACGTCGATTCTCAATGCCGTCCTCGGCAAGAAAAAACTCTCCTCAGGCAACGTCGGCCGCGCCGCCACCGCGGCCAAAGCCGCCGGCCGCGCCGCCCAGCAGCGGTCCGACGTTACCCAGGCCAACGAAACGGTCGAGGCCCTCCAGTCCAAGCTCGAAGCGCTCGAAGCACAGATGCAAGCCGATGTCGACCAACTCGCCGCCAGCGCCGCCCCCGATGCGCTCGCTATCGAGACGGTGGAACTCCGTCCCAAGAAAACCGAAATTGCCGTCCATGCCGTAAAGCTCCTCTGGACTCCCCATTGGCGCTTGCCCAACGGCGACCTCACATCCGCGTCGTAGCGGCCGAACGGCAAGGATCGTGTCCAACGTCTTTTGCTCCCAGTAGCCTCTGACGATTGCATACCAAATGTCAATCGAAGACCTCAGCACAGACCTAAAAGAATACTTGTTAAGAACGGTTCGTACGTTCTTTTGGTCCCTGACAAGTGTTTTTTTCTTGGGGGTCATCCTGGCATGGGTGGCCTTTGCTTGGATGCCGGCCGCCGAGCCGATCTACCGCTGGGGGACCGCTATCGTGATCGTGGTCCAAGCGGCCGTCCTGGGAGTGGTCCTCGGCGGCAAGCGGGTGATCGCAACGGGTCTGACGCATTGGATCGAGCGGGCCGAATTGGGCAAGTCCACTGTGCGAATGGTCTTCTCACGAATGACCTCCGCCGAGATGAAAGCTTCTCCAGAGCCAGCGATCGCATCTGGGGAAGCTAGCGACGGCCCCCCCGGATTGCTTGAGCGTCTCCCGTTGGCCCTGGCCGAAACACGCCTTAAGCAGGTGGCGGAACGGTTTATGTTGCCGACCGACAGCCGATTAGGACAACGGATTGGACGGCGAACCCTTCAAAAAATCGTCGCCGTGGTCTTTAAGATGAGCCTCGCCCGCTTCCGTCGCGACGCCGCCGATGGTCACGCCATCAACATCGCCAAGGTTCAAAAGGATCTCGAAGCCCAAATCGACGCTGTTCTCGTCCAAAATCTGCGCGCGAAAACGCGCTTACTCACCCTCGCGATCGTCGCCGCCCTCCCGCTCGAAGCCCTGCTACTCGTTTGGATCGGGCGCGCCTACCTCTCGAAATGAGCCACTGCCGGCGCTCGTTCGCGTTCTCCCCTTTCAACGCCGGCCGCTCCTCCAATCGCGGACGCGAGCCGGTCCCGGCATTCCAGGCTACTCCACCTTCAGTTCCACGGGGGTATCGGCCTTGATCGCCAGCGACGCCCCCCCCGGATTACCGCCATTGACCACTTTCATCACCAGCAGATTGCGTCCCTGCTTCAGTTTCACCGTCACGCGATCCTGTCCAAATCCGAGCGCCCGCGTCACGTCGTGTTTATGAATCTCGCGCCCGTTGAGCCACACCTTGCACCCGTCGTCGCTGCCGATCAGCAACTCCGCCGGTTGCTCCGCCAGGCTGTCGGCATACACAAGCAAATAGTGAACCACGTCGTTGGAGCGCATCTTCTTGGCCCGGTCGAATTGCACCGTGTCAATCCCCGCAAAGCCTAGCGCCCCGTCCGAGGCGGCCACTTCCCACCGCACCTTCCGATTGCCCATCCCCGACGCATACTCGGCGTTAAGGTCCGGCTGTTCGAGCGACTTCTCTGGATCG
>JALHPA010000271.1 GCA_022842745.1 Pirellulales bacterium | reverse complement strand
GCCGCACGGCCGGCAGCGGGCACGTCTATCAGGGGCGTTTCAAATCGTTTCCCGTTCAAGAGGACGACCACTTCCTGTCGGTCTGCCGGTACGTCGAGCGCAATGCCCTGCGGGCCGGTTTGGTCCGACAAGCGGAAGCTTGGCCCTGGGGCAGCCTGTACGCCTACGTGCATGGAGGCATGCAGGCCGAGTTGCTCGCTCCCTGGCCGATCCGCCGGTCGGCGAACTGGGTTCAGCACGTGAACGCAGTGCAGACGGAAGCCGAACTGGCCGCAATCCACCGCGCGATCCAGCGCGGGCGGCCCTACGGCGACGACCGGTGGACGAAACGAACCGCCAATCGCCTGGCGCTAGAAACCACGCTCACCCCCCGCGGCCGACCCCGGAAGACGGCCGATCAGGAAAATAAAGGTTCCTGACACCTTTTCTACTCTTTTCTCCTCCGGCTTGTTGCCGTTCCTTGCCGTGATACAATGACGGCCATCTCGTGGGGGACGGCAAGGCCGCGCCGTTCGCGCGGTCTCCCCAGTCCGGTTCGGTCACTTTTCAAATCAAGGATCCAGCGTGGGAGTTAAAAAGACAGGTAAAGGTCGCCGCAAGTTGGGGCAAAAGAAACGCCGCATGCGAGCTCGCATCCGCCACCGCAAATAGTCTTACGCCGTGGCATCGCCGCGGCCGGTTCGCGCTTTTCGGCGCAACCCTCAGACTCCGCGCCAATCCCCAAATCGGCGCTTTCGGTATTCTTTCGCGAAAAAATGTGGCAAAAAAGCCACGTGTTGCTTTGTCGCCTCGCACTTCGCGCTCTAGGGTTGTGTGGTTGAGCGTGTCGGCGAAACTATTCTGTTCGTGGAAGAGGCGACAATCATGCGACGTGTTCTGGCCTTAACGGTTTTCGCGGCCCTCCTTGGCGCTAACACCGGCTGCCAATGCTGCCGGTCCTGTTGGGATTCCTTGCGCCGGTTCGAAGCCTGGAAAATGAGCACCTTCTGCGGCTGCTTCACGGCGCCCGCCGCCGCGGCCGCTGTGGTCACGGCGCCCCCCGCCTACTCGACACCCCCGACCTACGTCACGGCGCCCGCCGCAGTTCCGGCGATCGTCCCTGCTCCGGCGGCCCCCGCCCCGGTTTATGCGGCGCCGATCATCCAACAGCCCTACATGTCGCCCGCCCCCATCTGCCCTCCGATCGACGCCTGCAATCCGTGCGACCCCTGCGCGAATCCCTGCCCGCAAGCCTGCCCGCAAACCTGCCCAGAGGGGGGAACCGTGACCAACGTCGGCCCCGCCCTGATGGAAGCCGCGCCGGCGATCGAATAACCCTCGGCGTGGGCGGCTGGGCGCTTTCCTAACCCGGCTCGCTCGCCGAGGAACAAGCCAAGACCTCCCTGCAATCCTGCGCCGGCCGAGTTTATACTAGGTCGTTTGGCCGACTGTGTCGCCCCGCGCCCGGCCGGCCGTTCGCCGTCCCCCATCCCGGTTTTGCAGGCTCGTCGCTCCATGCTCTGCGTCAGTATCGGCCGCGGTCGCCACCGTCACATGATCGCCGAGCACAAGCACCTCGTGGAGCGGGGGGCCAGGCTCGTCGAGCTGCGGGTCGACTACATCAACGGCGATGTCAACCTGCGGCGCTTGCTCGCCGACCGGCCCTGCCCTGTCATTATCACCTGCCGCCGACAAGCCGACGGCGGCAAATGGCGAGGCACTGAGCAGCAGCGCCTGCTCCTTCTCCGCACCGCGATCGCCGAGGGAGTCGAGTACGTCGACCTGGAAGACGACGTCGCCGGTTCCATCCCCCGCTTCGGCAAGACGAAGCGCATCGTCAGCTACCACGATTTCCGCAAAACCCCCGACGATCTGCAGGCCATCCACGATCGCCTTGCGGCGCAGGACCCCGACGTCGTCAAGCTGGCCACGATGGCCAACCAACCCCACGACAACGTCCGCATGCTCCGCCTGCTGCGCGACGCCAAAGTCCCGACCATCGGCATGTGCATGGGAGACATGGGCACTCCCTCGCGCATTCTGTCCGCCCGCTACAACACTCCCTTCGTCTATAGCACTTTCCATCACGAACGGGTTCTTGCGCCGGGACAGCTCAGCTTCCAGCAGATGATCGAGATTTACAACCACGATCGCATCGATCCCCAGACGCAAGTCTTCGGAGTCATCGGCGATCCGATTGGCCATTCGCTCAGTCCCCAGATCCAGAACGCCGCCTTCCGCCACGCCGACCTCAACGCCGTCTACGTTCCCTTCCGCGTCCCGGCTGAAAATCTCGATCAGTTTCTCGACGACGCGCGCGAACTCGATATCCGCGGCCTCAGCGTCACCATTCCGCACAAAGAGGCCGTGCTGGCCAAGCTCACCAAGCTCGACCCGGCCGTGAAGGGGATCGGCGCCGCCAACACCATCGTCTTCGATGGCGAACACCGCATCGGCTACAACACCGACTACCGCGCCGCCATGGACAGCCTGGAGCGCGCCCTCGTCCCCCCTCAGTACGAGCAAGGCAGCCTCCGCGAAAAGACCGTGCTCGTCCTGGGCGCGGGGGGCGCAGCGCGGGCCATCGCCTACGGCCTCAAGATTCGCTCGGCCGAAGTCGTCGTCACCGGCCGCACCCCCCGCCGGGCGCAGCAATTGGCCGAAAAGCTAGAGTGCAAATGGGTCGATTGGAACAACCGCTACGGCCTGACGCCGGATGGCATCGTCAACTGCACTCCCATCGGCATGCATCCCAACGTCGACGAGACCCCCTACGACCGGCTGCATCTCCGCCCCTACATGTTCGTCTTCGACACCGTCTATAACCCCGAAAGCACGCTCTTGGTCAAGGAAGCCCGCTCGCAAGGCTGCACCGTCGTGACCGGAGTCGAGATGTTCATTCGCCAAGCCGCCCTGCAGTTCAAACTCTTCTCCGGCGTGGAAAGCTCGTGGGAAATGCTGCGGGACGTCCTCCGCCGGCTGACCGGCCCCGCCAAGCAATAAAGCCCCGGTATCCATCCACTCGCCATGCGCGACAGCGAACGGGAAATCGCCGCCCTGCGCGAAGAAATCCGGGCCCACGACCGCAAGTACTACGTCCAGGCCGCCCCCGTCATTTCCGATCTGGAATACGATCGGCTCGTCGAGCGGCTGCGCCGGCTGGAGGCCGAGCACCCCCATCTCGCCGACCCCGATAGCCCCACCCGCCGCATCGGCGACGCCCCCGTCGAAGGCCTCGTCCCCGTCGTCCACCAGGCGCCGATGCTCTCCATCGACAACACCTACAGCCTCGAGGAGCTGCGCGCCTACGGCGACCGGGTGGCTCGCTTGCTGCCGGGCGAGACGATCGAGTGGATTGTCGAACTCAAAATCGACGGCGTCGCCGTCTCGCTGACTTACGAACGGGGCCGACTCGTTCAAGCCGCCACACGCGGCAACGGCCGCGTCGGCGACGACATCACGCACAACATCCGCACGTTAAGCGACGTCCCCTTGCGCCTCGCGGGGGAGAACGTCCCCCCGCTGCTGGAAGTCCGCGGCGAAGTCTACATGACCAACGCCGACCTGGTCCTGCTCAACGAGGAGCAGCGCCGACAGGGCAAGGAGCTATACGCCAATACCCGCAACGTCGTGGCCGGCAGCGTCCGTCTGCTCGACCCGCGGATTTGCGCCCAGCGCCGGCTGCGATTGTTCTGCCACGGCATTGGCCGCGCGGAGGGTCTCGCCGTCTCCACCCACATGCAGTTTCTCGAGATGTTGCGGCAGCTTGGACTCCCTGCCACCCCGCACGTGACTCTCTGGCCGGATTTCGAGCAGGCGGTCGTGCATTGCGACTCGCTCATCGAGCGGTTGCACGAACTGAATTTCGAGGTCGACGGCCTGGTGCTGAAGGTCAACCGCTTCGACCAGCGGGAACGACTTGGCAGCACCTCCAAGGCCCCCCGCTGGCTGATCGCCTACAAGTTCGAAAAGTACGAAGCCGTCACCCGCTTGCTCGATATTCGCGTCCAGGTGGGCAAAACCGGTACGGTTACGCCCGTCGCCGATCTTGAGCCGGTGCTCCTCGCCGGCACGACCGTCCGCCGCGCCAGCCTCCACAACGCCGACGAAATCGCCCGCAAGGACGTCCGCCCAGGGGACATCGTCGTTGTCGAAAAAGCGGGTAAGGTGATTCCCCACATCGTGCGCGTGGAAAAGCACGAGCGCAAAGAGGAACTTCCCCAGTTCGTCTTTCCCACCCTGTGTCCCGAATGCGCTACCCCGCTCGTCCAGGACGAAGGGGGCGTCTACATCCGCTGCCCCAATCCGACTTGCCCCGCCCAAATCCGCGAGCGCATCCGTTACTTTGCCACCCGCAATGCGATGGACATCGAGGGTCTGGGGGACAAGCTGATCGAACAGATCGTCTCCACGGGCCTGGTCAAGAGCTACGGCGACCTTTACCGGCTCCGCGTCGACCAGCTCGTCGGGCTGGATCGAATGGGCCAGAAATCATCCGGAAATCTCGTCGCCGCCATCCTCGCCAGCAAGGATCGCGGCCTCGCCCGCCTCCTTAACGCCCTCTCCATCCGCCACGTCGGCATTCGCGTCGCCGCCGTCCTCGCCGAGCGCTTCCGCAGCTTGGACGCACTGACGGCGGCTTCCGTCGAACAACTCAGCCAGGTGCTCGAAATCGGCCCCGTCATCGCCAACAGCGTCCACGAATTTCTCCACAGCGATTACGGCCGCCGCACGATTGCCGAGCTCGCCTCCCTCGGCGTCACCATGCAGGGCCCCCCCCAGATTGAATCGCCCCGCGCCACCCCCCTCGCCGGCAAAACTATCGTCGTCACCGGCGAGCTTCCGCGCCGCAAGCGCGACGAAATCGAACAACTCATTCAGCAACTTGGCGGCCGCGCCGCCTCGAGCGTCTCCAAAAAAACCGATTTCGTCGTCGCCGGCGAAAAAGCCGGCAGCAAGCTCGACAAAGCCCAGGCCCTCGGCATCCGCGTCCTTACCGAGGACGAGTTCGACGACCTGATCGCCCAGCAGTAACCGCCCTACCGCAGCGCCCGCCCCGCGCAGGATCGGCCACTGCGGCGCCTCCGGTCCGCTTGCTCCGGCTTGCGCGCGCTCCTATCATCCAGCCATGCCCGAGCAGCCTTCCGCCCGCATTCCGCACGTCCCTGCCAGCGCCTCCTTTGGCCGGCTGACCGCCGCTTTGCTCGGTTCGTCCCGCAGCCCACTGGTCTTGGCCGAAATAGCCCGCCTCCGCCCGCTGATCGAAACCCACCTTGACGTAATCCCTCTCGACCTCGACGCGCGCGACGCCTTTCACGGCGTCCACGCCGACCTCTCTAT
>JALHPA010000270.1 GCA_022842745.1 Pirellulales bacterium | reverse complement strand
GTGCCGGGGGCCAGCCGCTCGGCATACCGATCCTCGCGCTTCCACCAACCGATCGGGACCTCTTCGGGAGGATGGTCCGCGACGAATCGCCGCCCCACGGAGCTGATGGGGCGATAGGGATCGTCGTGGACCGGCGCGAAGGGAATGTCCAGATAGGGGATCTCCGGATCGAGGAACCGGGTCAAGAGCCGCATCAACCGGCTTTTGGCCTGCCCCTTTTCGCCCAGAAACAGCATGTCGTGCTGGGCCAACAAGGCGATGTTGATTTCCGGCACGACCGTGTCGTCGTAGCCGATGATGCCAGGGAACAACTCCTCCCCTTCGCTGAACATGCGCAGGAAGTTGTCGTGCAACTCCGCTTTGACGGTCTTGGACCGCCAGCCGCTGGCCCGCAGGTCGCGTAAATTGGTCGGTCGCGTGGAATGAAGCGGCATGAAGTCAACTGGTCATCGAGGGGGCGAACGAGGCGATCAGAGCGTCACGGTGGATTATAGCGCTCGACTGCCACCCGCCAACCCACCTAGCCCGTGCGGTCTTCCCGCCAAATGTCCCTCTAGCTCGTCCCCACCACGGCGATCTTGTACGAGATCGGCCCCGTCCCGACGTTCGCGATCCGAAGCGTGTCGCCGACCCCGTTGACGACCGCCCAGCCGCTCTTGCGGTTCGTCGCCAAAAGACACGAATCGGCCGGCACCCGCACCCGATCGCCGCTTGCGCCCAGCCAAGCGCTAAACGGCTGCGCCGCGGCCCCGCCCACGATCAGATCCTCGCCGGCGACGGTCGCCAGATTGACGATCAGTAATCCCTTGACCTTCGCCAGATTGATCGTGACCGTCGATCCGAAGATAACGTTCGCCAAGGCGTTCAGGTCCAAATCCTCGCTGGCCCCAGCCGCCAGCGTGCGCGCGTCGTGCCACACCTTGTCCGCCTGGTCCACGCCGGTCCCGTCCGCCAGACTGCGGTCATACTCCAGCTTGGCCGCGTCCAGCACAAACGCCAGATCGAGCGACTCTTGAAAGTACCAGTGGATCGAAGCCTTGAATTGGCAGCTTAGCGTGTCGGCCATAACAAACCGCGGGTTGGAGCAAACGGACCCCGCGCCGGCACCAAACCAGCACGGTACAGATTCCCGTATTTAAGGCGGCGGGAGGGGCGGATCGGCCCGGCAAAGGCAATTCCACCGCGACCCACAGGTCGCCAATTGTGCCCGGCGGATGTTCCACACTGTCCCCTGGGCATCGACGATCTTGTCGTCAACGGCGGGGGGAGTCGGCGTCTCGTTGGCCGGCAAATGCCACCGCACGTCGCTCAGCAGCACATCGCCGCCGCTGCCGGCCGCTTCGTTCTTGCTCACCGCGCGGCGCAGCGCGTGAGCCACGGTCGTCGTGAGCGGGCTGGCCGCGTTCTGCAGAGTCACCGTCTGCAAGCCGTCGCTAACCAGGGCAAAATCCCCCGCCAAATCGATCTCGATGCTCATGGGCTGTACCCCTGCGACGTGATTTCCGTCGGTTCCAGCCCGCGCAGTTGGGCGTTGCACCACTCGACGGTTCGCTCCAGCGACGCGATGTACGCCGTCCAGGAGACGGTTTGCCCGTCGATGCTATAGGTGGGCTTGGGATTGAGGCGCAGGCTGACCAATTGGGCCAGCGTCTGGCTTTTGATCGTTTCGATTTGCTCGCGTTCGGACATGATGGACGAGGAATCCGCGAAAGGGTTGGTTGGGTCAGAAAAGCTTGCGGGGACGATCGCACGCGCGGCGCCAAAGGATCAGGGCAAACCGATCCCGTATTGCCCGGCCAGCCAGCGTTCGGCCTGGCGATTGAGCGACGGCGGCAGCAGGGGTCCAAAGACGAGCTTGGTCCCCATTTTGTGCGTGCCGACGCCTTGCACGCCGCCGGACTCGAAGGCCCCCAGCGTGACCACGTCGCGGCCGGTAACGGTCGGCAGCCAGGTGTCGTGCATCAGCGGGGTATTGAGCGAAACCGGATCGTCGACGCCATTCAGACGCAGCGTAAAGCTCGCTGCGCCGCCGGACCCGAGCCCGCGCCAGTTGGTGAGGTAATTCGTGGCCAGGGCCAGCGTTGAAGTCGCCGTGGCGGTGCCATTGGGAGTAGCATTCTCTCGCACGCGCAACGAGGGGATGAGCTGGTTTGTGCCGTTTTGGTAGACCAGCGTGAAAAAATAGCGCACCGCCGTGTCCAGATCGGTCGAGGCCAACATTCCGTGGTCAAACAGCGGCGTGGCCAGTCCCTCAAAGCGGATCATCTCCAGAATGTCGCCGCTCGCGGCGTTGGACCAATTCGCGGCCAGCGCCCGCAAAAAGTGTCGCCCGTAGGAGGCCAACGCCGGCCGGCCGGCGATTCCGGCGCTTTCCCAATGCAAACCCGTGCCAAAGGTTCCGCTGAGGACCAGCCCCGCGGCACCGCGGTCGAGCAGTTGCGTCACGATCGCCGCCCAAGCAATCGGTCCGTTGTTTTCCGACAGATTGCGGCCATTCTTGGCGTCGATCCGCGTGCCGCCGCTTTCGGTGAGATCCCAAGAGGCTTTCAGATTGCTCGTGTTTAGCGCGCCAAGACTCGCGTGGTACAGTCCGGCGCCAGAGTTAAACAACGTGGTCACGTTGGGGGCCGAAAGCGCGATATTCCACAGCCGCACGCGATTGATGGCTGCGTCGATGTATCGCCCCAGTCCCGCGAAACGCCCGATCTCGAAGGCCGAGGTCGGGTTTTGCAGCGCCGCGGGGATCGTGCCGGTGAAGGTCAGCGTCTGCTGTACGCCGTCGAGATAGACCTTCAACCGCGTGGCGTTGGTGGCTTGCGTGCCGTCGTACACGACCACGCATTGCGACCATTCCGCCGCGACCGAGACCTGCGGCGACATGCCGGCGGCGATGCTCGTGCCGTCGTTGTTCAGCGCCAGATAGACCATGATCGAATTGCCGCCGTTGGCGCTATCGGCGCTGGAGACGTGCCACCCGCCCCCATTGGCGACGGCGTAGTTGTATTGCCCCAGATAGCCGCGGTCCGGCCCGATCGAGAACGACGATTTCCAGAATTCGACCGTGAAGGCCGTGCTCATGGCCAAATCGGCGTGATCGGCCGTGCTCAGGTATTGCGAGCTGGCGCGGCGCAGCGCGGCGGCAAACTGCCGGGTCAGCCCCTCCTCCCAGAACGGATCGATCCACAGTTGCAGCCCCGAGAGCCGCCGCGGGTCGAAGGGAACGGGGCGCAGTTGGGTGTGGGCAAGCGGCATCGCAGTTTCCACTGGCGGGAGGGGCAGAATTGCGGGGCTTCGGTCGCACTCACGGACGGACGGAAGAAACGCCCAACGGGAGAAATCGCTATCCCTTCAGCGATAGCTCGACCGTGCCGGCGGCGTTCGCCACCAGCTTGAGCGCGCCGTAGGGAAAGCAGGCCTCGGGCAAGGGATACCCGCGCCCCGCGGCCACCGTTTGCACGACGGCCAAGCCTTGCGAATCGTAGAGGGGCACAAACGCCCCTCCCGGCTCCCGCGCGCCGTGATAGGTAAGGGACGTGATCGGCGAACCGGCAGGAATCAGAACCGCGCCCCCGGCTTGCTCGGCGATTTCGATTTCGGCCGTAGTGGCCAGGCTGGTGGTCAACGCCGCGCTGGGGATCGGCCGCTGATGACGGCGAATGCGATTGGACATGGGATGATGACTAGATTTCAGAGTACGAAGGGATACAGACTGTCGCGCGTCACAAGAGAAGGCGGGCGCCCGGCCATCGCGCCGAGCGCCCACCCCGGTGGGTTACGCGTCGTAGTTCTTGACCACGAACCGCGGATTGAGCACGGCCGCCGCGCCGCGCTCGCTGGCTTTGAAACGGGCCACGATGTCGTTGTTGAACTCGGCCTCGCTGTGCCGCGGGGCTTGCGACACCGTCAGCGGCCAGTTCTCCATGTAGGCGAAAGCCCGCTTGAAATCGCCGATAAACCACCATTTCTTGGCGTTGGCGGCGGTCTGACCGCTGGCCACGATCCGCCGGTACGCCAACCGGCTCTCGCGGACGACGTAGTTGCCCAGCGGATTGGCCGCGCGGGTCACGGTGGCGGCCGAGGTGTAGTCGATCTCGCTGGCGTTGAAGATCCGATGCGCCGCGTGCCGATAGGCCGGCATCACCAGCACGTGCGTGGCGCGGATCAGGACCGGCTCGCCGGTGTTGGGGTCGAGCATGTCCGCGAACAGTTGCTCGGCGGCGTCGACATCGGTCCAATCGACCAGCTCGTTGCCGCTCTTGACGTTGATCCACGGCGCCGCGGTCTGGTACGTCGCGTAGCTGCTCCCTTTCCACTTGTAATTGTTGGCCGTCCCCAAGACCAAATCCAAAATTCGCTTCTCCTTGTTCAAGCCCAGCACTTCCCCCACCTCCGCGGCGCGGGACAGGACGAGGTGCGTGCGATCGAAGAAGATCGCCTCCCGCGTGACCGGCACGATCAGCCCCCGCTTCGTCGTCGAGGGGGTTTCAATGTAGTCCTCGCCAAATCCGAGATGCGGATACGGCATTCCGGGAGGAATATCGGTCACGCGATCCTCGATGCGAGCAATGCCGGGGATCTTTTCCCCGTCCAGCCGGGTGGGGATCGTATCGACCAGCTTCGAGACCACGAACGCCTCCTGCCGGTAGGCGTCCATGATCTTGGAGTAGATCAACTGGCCGGTGATATTCAGAAACGCGGTCACGTCCACCCCGTCGGCCGATTCGAGAATTTGCGTGCCGCCGCCGGAGCGCGGATCGAGATTCCGCACCCATTCGCCGCCGTCGGGAACCAGCCCCTCGGCCAGGTCGCGGAGGCTGAAGTCCTCCGGCCGCAAGTGCCCCTCCCGGAGCGCCTCGGAAAGATGGGTGATCGTTTTCTGCGGGCCGTCGAGAGTGTAACGCCGTTTCAGTTCGCGATATTTTAGCATGCGAGTCGTAAGGTGGGGGGAGTGAGCGAAGGTGTGGGAAGCGAACGATTTCCAACCGCGACGCGCCGAGCTGCCCAGGCGCGCCGACGGCGACACAGTCCCGTCAGGCCATGACCTGCGGACCGCCGTACATCGCGGTGCTGACGATATCGACCAGCACGGACGTATTGGCCGGGCTGACCCGTTTGGCACAGCGGCCGATGGCCAGGTTGGCCGTTGCCACGCCTTCCACCTGTTGGTTGAGCAGGGCCGTACCGCCCGGGTTGTCGGACGCGCCGATCAACGCCCCGATCTCAAACGAAGCCGAAGGGCAGGGAAACTCGAACACGCCCGTCGTGGCCACGCGGATCGGCGTGGTGTCGCCGCTGCGCGAGCGCTGCATGGCGACGCCCACGAACAGGTCGTG
>JALHPA010000269.1 GCA_022842745.1 Pirellulales bacterium | reverse complement strand
CAGTCTGGTCAAACCGTGCAGGTGACGGAGACCAGAGCCAGTAATGTTAGCGTTCTGCAAAATCAAATACCGCAGCGATGCCGATTTGCCGACCGCCGCCAGGCCTGCGTCCGTCACCCGGCTTTCCCCCAGCCGCAACATCTCCAATTCCGGGAGATCCGCCACGCTTGCGAACCCCACGTCCGTGACCAATGTTCGATTCAAATTCAACTTGCTCAGTTGCCGGCAGCCGCACAACGCGGCAAACCCATCATCGCCGATGGTCGTATTGCCCAACACAATTTCGCGCAATCCAGCGTTTTTCGCCAGTTGGCGCGCCGCGCTGTCGGAGACATTCGCACGGGGCAACAGGACGTATTCCAGCCCCTCGCACCCATCCAGCAGCTCAAGATCGCTGTCGCCCAGCTCCTCGTCGGAATACTCCAGCCGCGACACCTCGCCGCGGCGTGCCTGGTCCGCTAGCTTTTTCCACAGCTTGCGCGCCGGTGACTTTTCCGCCTCTCCCGCGACCGGCCGGCCTGGCGAGCTGTCCGCTCGCTGGCAACCCAGCGCCCAAGCCGACAACATCGCCGCAAGCAGGGGGAAGCAGCACAAGAACCGCTTTCCACGATTGATTCCACGAAAGTTTCGCACGGCGGTTTCGCCCATTCCCGACCTGTCCTGCAATCCGGCTGCAATTTGCGGCTACCGCCTGTCGGTCCGGCCGCCAAGGCTTACAATATCCTATAAATGGACAGGCAGGTCGACCGACACGGCTCGACCGCGCGCCGCGCCGATAGGCGCGGAGACGAGTGCGATCGAGCGACCGTGCGGCAATTTGCCGGGCGGCGCAGGGACAGGAGTCGTCCGGCAGAGCATGCAATTTCAACCCTCGCAATCGCTTGCCTCACGAACCTACGTGGGACTGGTGCTTAGCCAGTTCTTGGCGGCGTTCAATGATCAGGCGATCCATTTCGTCGCCATCTTCTACGCCAGCGACATGCTGGTGCGCTACGCGCGGGTGTCGCTCGTCGACCAGAAGCTCGTCCTGTCGATCGTCACGCTCTGCTTTATCTCGCCGTTTTTCCTCTTTAGTCCCTTGGCGGGCATCCTGGCGGATAAGTTCAGCAAACGCGCCGCGGTCGTATTTTGGAAGGTGGCGGAGGTCGGCATTACTGGCTTGGCGCTCGCTGGCTTTTTGCTCCTGCATGCCGGCGACTGGGGCCTGGCCGATTCCCGAACGCTGGCGATCGCAAGCGCGGTAATCTTGATCGTCTGTGTCTTTTTGATGGGTACCCATAGCGCGTTTTTTGTACCGGCCAAATACGGGATCATGCCGGAAATCCTCGCCCCCTCCGTGCTCTCGCGCGGCAACGGGCTGCTCGAAGGAACGAGCTTCGTTTCACAGATCCTCGGTACTTCATTCGGGGCCTTCCTCTACGTCCGGCTTAGTTCCAAGGTTGATGCAGTGACGGGCGAGTTGCATCCTGGCCAGGAATGGTTGATCGGCGTTCTGTTGTTCGGGCTGGCTTTGTTGGGAGTCGGATTTTCGCTGTTGGTTGAGCGGGTCCCCGCCGCGGCGCCCCACCTCCAATTGACGCTCAATCCCTTCCGTCCGATGGCGGCGAATTTTCGCGAGCTGCGGCGCAATCGTTCGCTGGTATTGGCCACCGTCGGAATCGCGTTTTTCACTTTCATGACGCTCTTCATGCGGCAGAGCCTGCTATTTGAAGGGGAGAACGACAAGGAGCTGTACCACACCCGTACCAAGCTCGCCCAACTGGAAGGCGCCCCTGCGCCCCCACCTCCCGATACGCTGCCCGATTTGGAGATCCCGGCGCCGGAACGCGCTTCAGCCCCCAGCGCTGGTCTGACGAAGGAACAACAAGCCGAGTTGAATATTGCCATTTTGGTGGCGTTGATCGGACTGGGAGTGGGAATTGGCTGCGCCACGGCCGGTCAGATATCGGGCAATCGGCTGGAATTGGGATTAGCGCCGGTGGGCGCTGCGCTGCTGATATTTTTCACTCTGGCGCTCGCGGCGGTAACTCCCAGCAGAGGGCCGACGATCGCCGCACTGATTGCGGTGGGCATTGCCGCAGGACTATACATTGTCCCCATGTATACGATGCTTCAACACCGCGCACCGAAGGAAAGCAAGGGGAATCTCGTCGCCACCAGCAATTTTTTGAATGTGACCGGCGGAATCGTGGCCGTGGTAGTGTTTTACTTCGTCACGTTTGCCTTGCAGATCGGTTTGGGGCTGAATCTCTCCGCCCACGACGTCGGCAACAGTCCCGAACTGGCCCGCCAGTACATTGCCCAGTTGGAATCGGCGGTGCAAATTCCCAAGATGCTGTTCGTCTTCGCGGCGGCGATCACGGCGATCATGTTGTTTGGGTTGTGCTGGAGCCGCCCGGATTTCTTGCTCCGGTCGTGGTCCTGGCTCCGGTGGCCCAAACGCCGCAGTCTTTCGGTTTGCAATGTGGACCATCTCCCCAATCAAGGCCCGTTGCTGGTCGTCACGAACTGCCGCACGTTCGAAGAGTGGATGTATCTTGTCGCGGCCTTCGATCGATTCACTCGCTTCGTCGAATTTGAGCCTGCCGCCGAACCCGCAACCGCAATCCAGCGTTTGGCGAGGGCCAGTGGGGTGGCGATCGATGGCTCGGCGTCTCCACAATCCGCCGAGTGGCGGAAGGTAATCGACGAATGCCGAGGCACCCTTCTGCGCGGAAATCTTCTGGCAATTTCGCTCGTGGCCCCGACCGGGCGGTTTGGCCCAAACAACTCCTCCGCCGCATTCTCGGAAGATCATTCCCGCGAGCGTCCTGCCGAGGAACAGATTGAAAAGCGCGCAACGGAACTTATTCGAGCGATCCAATCAAGCGGTCCCGCGGTAGCCGTTTATTGTGCTTCCCACGCCAGCGTCGCCGATCGGGCTTCAGTCGCGGATCATGCCTGCGTCATTGTCGGCGATCAACTCCCCGCGAACGCCGATAGCGAACAAATGCAAACGGCGCTCTGCAAATTGCAGGACGAGGCCAGGATCGGCGCCAGGCCGAACTTTGCTGCGGCGCACTGAGAAATCCTCTTACCGGCGGGGCGACAGTTCGATCCACAGCAAGCACACGCTGACATGAGTCGTCGACACAACCGCCGGTGGGCAAGGCGCGGCGAATAGGAAACCGCGACTTTGCGAGCTTGACGATACCGGTCGATCCCAAGGAATACCAGGCAGCTTGTTATGGACGCAGGAACCGCTCGGCCGTCTGACTCAAACGCTCTACCCTCCGATTCAGCGGCAATCGGTGCGAGAGAATACCGCACGATCCCCTTTGAGACCTCGGGGATGCCGCCGGGGATTCCGTACATCGTCGGCAACGAGGCCGCCGAGCGGTTCAGCTTCTATGGCATGAAGTCGATCTTGCAGGTACACATGACCAACCTGCTCCTCCCCTTGTCGGCAACCGCAATTTCGGCGGCGGCCCACGATGCGGCCTCAACCCAGGCGTCCGCCTACTACCATCAATTTGTCGCAGCGGTTTATTTCTTTCCGATCCTCGGCTCCCTGCTCTCCGATGGCTGGTTAGGCAAGTACCGCACGATCATGCTCCTCTCGATCGTGTACTGCATCGGGCATCTGGCGATCGCGATCGATCCACGCTGGATCGGGCTGACGGTCGGCTTGGCGCTGATCTCGATTGGGTCGGGGGGCATCAAACCGTGCGTGTCGGCCCATGTCGGCGACCAATTTGGGCGTGCGAACCAACATTTACTGGAACGGGTCTTTAGTTGGTTCTACTTCGCGATCAACTTCGGCTCGTTCTTTTCCTACCTCCTGATTCCTGAGCTGAATAAAAGTCTGGGGCCTCATGTAGCGTTCGGCGTGCCGGGCCTGTTGATGTTATTGGCCACCCTGGTTTTTTGGAGCGGCCGTTGGAAGTTCGCGCATATTCCCCCAGGGGGCTTGGGAATGGTGCGAGAGGCTTGGTCGCCCGAAGGCCGGAAAATCGTGGCGAAAGTACTGGGTGTCTTTGCCTTTCTGCCGATGTTTTGGGCGTTGTACGATCAGCATGGCTCCACCTGGATCTCCCAGGCCGGGCGCATGGACTTGAAACTCTTTGGCTATGAAATTCAAACATCGCAAATCCAGGCGGTGAATCCGCTGTTGATCCTGACGTTCATTCCGCTGTTCTCATACGTTGTGTTCCCATTCATCGGCCGGTTTGTCCGACTGACCTACCTGCGAAAAATCGGCGCGGGGCTGTTTCTGGCCGGTTTGTCGTTCGCGGTGGTTGGAATGATCGAACAGCGAATTGCCGCTGGCGAGCGTCCCTCGGTACTGTGGCAGATTATTCCCTACGTCATCATGACCGCGGCTGAGGTGCTGGTCTCGATCGTGGCTCTGGAGTTCTCCTACACGCAGGCGCCCAGACGGATGAAATCGGTTGTTATGGCCCTCTACTTGTTGAGCACGACGGTGGGAAACCAGCTCGCCTCTGCCGCCAATTGGTTCGTCCTCGATAGCGACGGCAATCGCCGCGTAAGCGAAACAGAGTATTTCATGTATTTCGCCGGTCTAATGTTCCTGAACGCAATCGCCTTCGTGTTTTATGCCCGCACGTACCGTGAGCAATCGTTCATCCAGGATGGTGCGGATGAATCCTCGGCGTCCACCGCCCCAACAACCAAAGCCTCGTAGCCAGTTCGTTTGCCCGATCCGCTCGTTTTAGGAAGCGTAATGGCTGAGCGGCTGTTGCTTCACAGGTCTTTTTAGAATTACTCTGCAGTCGCAGGGTCGTTTCCCGCGAACCGTTCACTCTGTCGTGCTTGCCTGCCATGGCCGATCGCAAGTCCTCTCGCCGCGAATTTCTCCGTGGGAAATCGGGGATCGAGGCCGCGGCCGACCTCGTTCAGTCGTTGGTTCCCAGCGAACCCAACAGCTTGGCCGACGCCGATCCCGTCGGAGGCGACTCCTACCTGCTGCGAATCGGCCGCACGGCCATGGCCTGCGAATTCGAAGTGATGCTGAACGTTGGGCAATACCCGCATGGAACCGCCGCGGCGGTCGAAGCCCTCGACCTGGTCGATCGCTTGGAAAGCCAGCTCACGGTCTACCGCTCGGACAGCGAAGTCAGTCAGCTCAATCGTCGAGCCGCCGACGAGGCGGTTGCCCTGGAGCTGGGTCTGTTTGCCCTCCTGCAATACGCCATCGAACTCTACCGGCAGACCGACCGGGCGTACGACATCACTGCTGGTCCTCTCTCCAAAGTCTGGGGTTTCTTCCGACGCGCAGGTACGGTTCCCAGCCAGTCCGATCTCGAGCGAGCGCGTGAGCTTGTGGGCAGCGATAA
>JALHPA010000268.1 GCA_022842745.1 Pirellulales bacterium | reverse complement strand
CGCCGATCGTCAGCCCTTCGGACAACCTGCAAGAGTTCAAAAACCGGGTCAATCTCGACGGCGTCAAGGCCGTCGATCCGGCCAAGTGCGAACGCTTCGCCATCTTGCTCGATCCTCTGACGAGCGGCGGCATTGGGCGTGGCATCGTCGCCGGCGTCGTACCCGTGCGCGTGAACGTGATCCGAGAAACCGATCCCTTCGCCGAGATCGTGGCCGACGAGACAGGCTCGCTTCGCAGCGCACCGTATGGCTTGACGCGGATTCTGTGGAAGGAGTCAGGGCTGGGCGTGAAGTGGGCAGTTGTGCGCCTGAGTGATCGGCCGCGCTTCGCCATATTTCAGCTGCCGGGAACTTGGCAGGCGTCGACGTCGCCCGAGCCAGACGGCTGGATGAAGATGACGGGCTGCCGACCGGTATTCTACTTTCAGTCCAGCCTGAATTATGCGGCCGACACCAGCGAACCGACCGAAACGGTTTGGCACGCCGTCGGCTACCCGCCCGCCGAGCGCGCGGCCGTGATTTCCTTGCACAAGGCGACCGGGCTTGCACCCGTGAAGTTCGGCTGCGGCGACTGGGTTTGGTGCGTGTGGAATGAGCACGAATGCCGCTGGCAGGTGCTCGCGCCGTATGAGGACCACTGGCGATTCAAGTTGCTCTCGCCCCTGGCCCGCTGCAGTTCCGCGACGGCTCAACTTGTTCTGTACCAGTCCGGCAAGTGGTGCCCGGTGTCGTTGACGTTCACGGTCTACGACTCCGTCGGCGTCGTCTGCCCAGATATCTGCAAGGCGGCAGGGTCTGGGAGCGGCTGCGACTGCGATAAGTCAGATTCAGTTCCATCGGGAACGTACGGCGTCGCCAAGCATTATGCCGACAGCTGCAAATGGGAGGTGTTGGCGCTCGGCGAAGGCTGCTGCGAGCCGCCGCCTTCCTCGTCGTCCGGATCATCGGGTTCCTCATCATCAAGCGGCTCGTCCTCGAGTTCGGGATCGTCGTCTTCGAGCGGCAGTTCGTCTGGGTCATCGTCGTCAAGCAGCGGATCGTCAAGTTCATCCGGGTCGTCCAGCTCGTCGTCCGGCAGCAGTTCGTCGGGCAGTAGTTCCTCCGGGAGCTCGTCGGGACCGTCCAGCAGCGGGCCGCAAAGTTGCGTGATCATCTACGAGACAGATGTTCGCTGCGAAAGCGGAAAGCTCAATGTCTACACGCGGGCCGTTTCGATTTGCCTGTCGGGCACGACGCTCACGCGCTACGAGGGACCGTGGGTCTTCAGCCATCAAGCGGGTTGCTGCTGCTGCGAATGCTGTTCGAGTTCGTCGAACGTCAGTAGTTCGTCGAGCGGCTCTTCCTCGGCATCATCAAGCTGGAGCAGCAGCGGTTCGTCGTCTGCATCATCTTCGGGACCATCGTCATCGCTGCCGTCCTCGTCGATGCCGCCAAGCAGTTCGGTCTCCAGCTCGTCTGAACCGTCGAGCCCATCGGCTTCAAGTAGCGGCAGCAGCGGACCCTCAGGTTCGTCATCGTCGTTGCCGTCGAGTAGTGATTCGGCATCTTCAAGCGAATCGTCCGGAGGATCGAGCAGCAGCTCGAGCGGTTCTGGCGGTTCTGGGTCCGGAAGCAAGCCGGTAAGTGCAGACATCTAAACAGGAGTGCGAATCAATGCGAGTTTTTGTGATCGGTTATCCAGGAGAGCTGGGTGGAGCATGCACGGAACTGTGGCACACGATCAAGCTGTGGCGGCAATTTGGCGTCGAAGTCGAGCTGATTCCGACTTGGTCATGCAGTGCCGCCTGGCGCGATCGGGTCGACGCCCTCAATTGCCGGACCCACATTGTCAGGCCAGACAAGTTGGACACCGTACCTTCGTTGCCCGGTTCTGTAGTAGTCAGTTTTTGCAACTCGGAGTTCCTCCGGCACGCTCCGCAGTTCCGAGACCTTGGTTGCAAGACGGTGTGGGTCAACTGCATGACGTTTCTCTTTGATCACGAAAAGCAACTGTACTCGGAACAAGGGCTATTCGACGCGTTCGTATTTCAGTCGGAGTTCCAACGTCGCGAGCTGGAGGCGCAACTCGAACCGCTGGGCTATGCGTCGGAGCAAGGGCACCTCATTCGCGGCGCATTCGATGTCGCTGAGTTCCAGTTCGCGCCGCGCGCTCATTCCCGCGGCGATGTGTTCGTCGTCGGTCGGATGGCCCGTCCAGACACTGACAAATGGTCCAGCAACACCTGGCCGATCTACTCGGCGATCCAATACGCCAACAAGCGGGCTCTGATGCTGGGAATCGACGACCGCACCCACGCCAAACTGGGCGCGCCGCCCATCTTCGCCGATTGCCTCAAGCCGATGGCGATTTCCGTTCAGCAGTTTCTGGCCAACCTGCATTGTCTGCTCCCCATTAACGGCGGCGCTCGGGAGAACTGGCCGCGTGCCGGACTGGAAGCAATGGCCTGTGGCGTGCCGGTCGTCGCCCAGAATGATTGGGGTTGGCGGGAAATGATCGAACACGGCGTGACCGGCTTCCTGGGCAGCGATGACTGTGAGTTGGCGCACTTTGCGGCGATGCTCGCCCACGACGAGGATTTGCGGCAGCGAATCATCAACGCCGCACGAGAGCGGTTGATTAATGAATTGGCCAACCCCGATGTGATTTGGAAGGCGTGGAAGCAGCTCTTCCGATCCGTGGGGCAATACGTGAGTGACGTCGACGGCATCCCACACGCCCACACCTACGCGGGCACGCTTTGTGTCGAGGAGGCAGCATGAGTGCGATTCCCGACTACACCCCCAAGAGCAATGAAGCCGAATGGCACATCACCTACCGGTGTGACCTGGCTTGCCCGAACTGCAATCGACTGTGCTTTCTGCCGCCAACGACGCCCGACATGACGCTGGACGATGCCCGCGAATTCAATCGGCAGGCGAAGGAGCTGGGCTGGTTCCCGAAGATCGTGATCTTGGGCGGCGAACCGACGTTGCACCGTGAGCTGTTCGAATTCATCGAGATCGCCAATGAACTCAGCCCAGGCCGTGTCGAAGTTTGGTCGAACGGCTATCGCGCCGCGGCGAAGGAACAACTCGCTCGTATTCGCGCCGAGGGGCGGGCCCGCGTGTGTGAAGAGACGATCAAGGCCGACGGCTGTATGGTGCTGCCGCAGGCCGACTTCTTTCTCGCGCCCAAGGACTTTGGCGTCATCAATCACCGTCCTTGCCACAATCACGCGGCCATCGGCTGCGGCATCTCGGTGGATGCCGGCGGTTACGCGATCTGCTCGATCGGCGGCGCAATCGACAGTGTGCTCGACCTCAAACTCCGCACGAAGTACCTCAAGGATCTGTTCGATCCGGAATTCGCACATCGCCAAACCTGCTCGCTTTGCGACGTGTGCGGCCGGGAGCTTGGGATCACGAGCCACCATATCGCCAAATCGCAGGTGATGCATGGTTCGCTGATGTCGCCAACTTGGCAGGCCGCAGTGAAACGGATCGAGCAGCGCAAGAAGGAGGGAAGTGTGGAATGAACCCGTTCGCCACCCACATGCCTGTCCTGCTCGCCTGTTTGCGGCGGACCACCGGACCCGTGCTCGAACTGGGTAGCGGCTGGTTCAGCACACCTCTTGTCGCGGCGTTCGCCACGGATCGGCTCGTGCGCACGGTGGAGACAAACCACGAATGGTACGACCGCCTTTCTCGCGTTTGCACCTACCAACCGATTACACGGCATCGCCATCAGATCGTTTTCGTGCCCGACTACAACGACGCGCCTGTTGACGACCACCAGTGGTCGGTCGTGCTGCTCGACCATGAGCCGCCGCCAAGGCGGGGCGTCGACGCGCTTCGTCTGCGCGACCGTTGCCAATTGATGATCGGGCACGACTCAGAACATTCGGACTATGGCTATGGTCCCGTGTTCGACAAGTTCAAGTACCGCTTCACGCTTTCCAGCGTCTTTCCCTGGACGACGGTCGTCAGCGACACCGACCCGCTGGACTGGATCGCGGATGCCCTTCTGCCCCTGTGGTGATCCCATGAAACTCGCCGCGCTGTGCTGCACCTACCTTCGTCCCGCAGGACTCGGCCAGTTGATTGAGTGCTTCCTGCGCCAGGACTACCCACGCGAACTGCGGGAATTGGTGATCCTCGATGACGCGGGCCAGTACGAGAACCAGGTCGGCGATGGTTGGCGACTGATTTCGATCCCCAGCCGATTTCGCTCGTTGGGCGAGAAGCGAAACGCCTGCGCCGCGCTGGCGTCGCCCGACGTCGAGGGGTTCCTCGTCGCCGATGACGACGATATCTACCTGTCGCTTTGGTTCCGCACCCAGGCCGAAGCGCTCAATCGGGCGGATTGGTCGCATCCGGGCCTGGTGCTCGTCGAACACGGCGACGGCCTGCGGGAGTGCGACACGGGCGGCCTGTACCACGGCGGCTGGGCTTTCCGCCGTGAGGCGTTCTATCGCGTGCGCGGCTACGGTCCCCACAACAACGGCGAGGATCAGGAACTGGCCGCCCGCCTCGGCGTGGCGGGCGTGACGCAATGCGATCCGTGCGATTTCGCTTCGCCTTTCTACATCTACCGCTACGACAACGGCAGTTACCACCTGAGCTACATGGACGACCAGGGATACCGCGACCTCGGCGTCCGCGACGATTCTGGTAAGGCGACAATCCCGATCCGCTGGTCGCGCGAATGGGACAAGCTGCCGGTGCTGCGGCGCTATTCGTTCGCGCCGCACGTCAACCCCAAGGATGACAAAATGCCCGTCGAGCTCATTGGCCCCGTCGATGCTCCGGGCGGCAACGGTCCGTCCAACGGCATGTACGCGTTGCAGAAAGATCTGCGGCGGCGTATCGCCGAGGGGCTCGACTGGCTATCCATCAAGTCGCTGCCGGCCAGTAAGGGCGCGCTGCCCTGGTTCTGGCATTGGGATGACCGACGCTACGCGATGTGGTGGGACGCGGAGGGCCAGCCGTTCGTCCAGGGGCCTAACATGCTGTTCACGCACTCGGGTTCGCCCCGCATCGACCGCGAGGAGTGCGCCTTGCTCGATGCCGCCAATTGCCGCGCGATGTTCTGCCATAGTGAATGGTATCGCGATCTAATTGCCAAGCACCGTGGTACCACTAACCAGTCGCCAATCATTCTCTGGCCCTACCCTATCGACCCCTGGCCCGGTGAGCCGCTGCCCGACGAATACGACCTGCTGATCTACGCCAAGAACGGGAACCGCCCCCAGTTGCTCGAGCACCTGGCAGAGTTGTTCCCGCGCCACATTCAGATTCACTATGGCCGCTACCGCCGCGAGGAACTCTTCGAGGCGGCCCGCCGCTCGCGGGCCTGTGCCTACCTGGCCGAT
>JALHPA010000267.1 GCA_022842745.1 Pirellulales bacterium | reverse complement strand
AAGACGGCGAAGTAGTCTGCGTGGAACAGGGCCAGCGCGGACCAACCGAGCAGTAACAGCAGCGGAGCGGTGAGCCGGGAAAAGCGGGTGGTGGGGGACATCCACCAGACGGCCGAGCGGGAGGCGATGAGGACGACGGGGGCGATCATCCAAATGCCGTAACGCTCGAAGTGCGGAGCGAGCGCGGCGCTGCCGGCGAACAGATAGAACCCGAGCAAGGCCAGGCCCGTTCCCCAGAGCAAACTGGACTGAACCGGGTTGGCGCAGCGACGATGGCTGCGGATTGCGGCCCAGGCGACGAGGGCGAATAAGACGCCCATGAGGACGTCGAGCGCGGTCTGCTGGATGTAGGCGGCATGGGCGCCGCCGGTGGCCGCAATTCCGCCGGAGAGAAACTCAAACGCGGTCGAGCCGGAGAACAAGCGCGCTACATGGAGCGAAAAGGCGGCTAATTCGGCGGTATTGCCTGCGCGATTGGCGATGCGGGCGACGTGCGGCCAGCCGGCGACTAATCCGCCAATCAGGAGGGCCGCGGCGAGATAGATGGCGAGGAAACTGGAGGGAGAGAAGGCTCGAAGCGAATGTCGCCAGGCATGCAGCAGCGACACCAAGAGAATGGGGAACAGAAAGAGATTCGTGGGATGGACGAGTAGGGCGGCGGCCATGCCTGCGAGGGCGAGGCAGGTCCAGCGGACCTTGAACTGAGGCTCGGCGACGGCCAACAGGCCGGCGTAGAGCGGAATGAGGGTCGCTAACAGGCTTTGGCTGGCGTCCCAAGCGAAGCGGCTATAGGCGATGTCGATGGGGAGCACCGCCAGCGCCAAAGTGCTTACGAGGGCGACGGGTTGGCCCCAGAGGCGGCGGCAGAGAAGAAAATTGGCGACCAGGGCCAGGATTCCGCTGACGCAGGCCGTCACGCGAAGGAGCGTGAACGAGGGGCTGAAGATCGCGTGGAGAAGTAGCTGGGGGAGGAAGGAAAACGGATTGAGAGGGTTGCCGGTGGGAGTTCTCCAGGCGATTGGCTCGCCCTTAAGCAGGAGTTGGGCTTGCACACCCATCCAGGCTTCGTCGCCGTTGATTCCGGGAATATTGCCCAGGTCCCGAATGCGCCAGACGACCGAGAGGGCGAGAATGGCGAGAACATTCAGAACGATCGCGCGGCGCGCCCAGACGGTCCCGAGCCGGCCGGGATTGGGACGGCGGGTCGGCGCTGGTTCGACGGAAGCGGTAGAGAATTCGAGGAGGGCCACGGGCGATGGATTGGGATGGACGGATCGGCGGCCGGCGTGGGCCGCAGACAAAGCTATCTTTTTCCTGGAAGCGCGTGAGCCCGCCGAAGCGGGGAGTTTGGCGCCTGAATTGAGCCGTCTGGGGAAGGCGTCTCGATCGACTTGGGAGGGAGGGGTGGTAGCGGATATATGGATTGGACCGAGGAATTATTCGAGCGATTGGAACAGGAGTATCCGTGCGGATACGCGCGCGGGGGGGCGGGGGCGACCGAACCGACCGCGCTGGCCACGATAGCGCTGGCCGCGATAGGGCGCATCGAGGCGGCTCAATTGGGGGCGCGATGGATCGGATCGCTGCAAGGGGAGGATGGCAGCGTGGGGCCCACGGCCGAGATCAGCGAGCCGGGTTGGCCGACCAGTCTGGCGATTTTGGCGACGCTGGCGGCCGGACCTTGGCGCCGAGAGGATCGAGCGAACGAGCGCGAGGCGCGGCCCTTGGACGTGGAACAAGCGACGCAGTGGTTGCTGCAAGCGAAAGGGAAAACGCTTGCGCCGAATGCGACGATGGGACACGATTGCACGCTCGTGGGCTGGTCATGGGCGGCGGCCACGCACTCGTGGCTGGAGCCAACGGCGATGGCCGTTCTGGCGCTGAAACATGTTGGCCAGCGCGAGCATCCGCGGACGGTGGAGGGAGTGCGGCTGCTGGTGGATCGGCTGCTGCCGGAGGGGGGCTGCAACTACGGCAACACCGTGGTGCTGGGGCAGGTTCTGCGCCCGCACTTGCAGCCGACCGGTTGGGTGCTGTTGGCGCTGGCGGGCGAACCGGCGGATCGGCTGGGGGCGAGCGGACGTCAGCGGGTGGAGCGGTCGCTGGGCTATTTGGAACAGGAGTTGTCGGAGAGTTCCCCATCGGCGTCGCTGGCGTATGGGACGCTGGCGCTGACGCGGTACGGCCGGCGGCCGGCGCGAGCGGACGACTGGCTGCGGGGGGCGTACCGGCGAGTCTGGGAGCGGGATCGGTCGCCACACAAGCTGGCGATGTTGGCCCTGGCGGCGACGGGCAAGCCGTTTCCTTTAGCCGATCAGAGCGGAGGAGCGGCTGGGGGCGGGTCGCTTATGCCTGGGATACTCCGAAAGGATGGTCAGCCATGACGAATTTGGCGGAACGCGCCGCGACCGAAATCGGCGGAGGGAAGTTCGACCGCCGCGCGCTTTTGGTGGGGGGGGGAGTGGCGTTGGCGGGGGTGGCGGGTTATTCGGTGTTGCGCGATGTGGGAAAACCGCGCGCAGCGGTATTCGTAGCGCGCTCGCAGCGGTACGACGGGCCGCTAACACGCACGATCGCCGACGGATTGACCGCCACGGGATTGGAACCGGGGAGCGTCCGGGGGAAGCGGGTGCTGTTGAAGCCGAACCTGGTGGAGCCGACCAAGAAGTCTCCGCACATGACGACCCATCCGGCGATGGTCCAGGCGGCCGCCGATGTGTTTCGGCGGTGGGGGGCGACGGTGGTGGTGGGGGAAGGACCGGGGCACGTGCGGGATACGGAACTGGCGCTCTTCGAGTCCAGAATGCAGGAGGCGCTGGACGAGGCGAAGCTGCCGTTTGCGGATTTGAATTATGAGGAGATCCGGCGAACCGCGAACGCCGGGGGCGCCAGCAAACTGGCGGCGTTCTACTTTCCGCGGTCGGTGATGGAGGCCGATTTGATCGTGTCGATGCCGAAGATGAAGACGCACCATTGGATCGGGTTCACCGCTTCGATGAAGAACCTGTACGGGGTGATCCCGGGGATCAAGTACGGGTGGCCGAAGAACGTGCTACACCATGCGGGGATTCCGGAGACGGTGTTTGACATCAATGCGTCGCTGCCGAAGACGATTTCGATCGTGGATGGGATCGTGTGCATGGAGGGGGACGGCCCGATCATGGGGAGCGCCAAACCGATGGGGCTGGTGCTGGTGGGAACCAATCCCACGGCGGTGGATGCGACCGTGGCCCGGATCATGGGGCTGGTCCCAGAGCGGGTGCGGTACCTGGAACTGGCGGCGGACCGGCTGGGGCCGATCGTCGAACGGCGGATCGATCAGCGGGGGGAACGGTGGCAGGAGGTGGCCAGCGCTTTTTCGATCCTCGACGAACCCCACTTGCGGAAACTGCGCGCGGAGAGCGGGCGGCTGGTCACGTAAGCGGGAGGGGACGCCGTGGCAATCACAATGGCGGCTGAGGCAGCGGCGGCCGAGGCAGCGGCGGCCGAGGAAGATTTTTGCTCCCAGGCGGGCCAGCGCGCGCGGAAAGACCCAGCGAACCGCGGACCTCGTAGGGGGGAAGCGCTGCGGTGGCGGCTGGTGTTGTGGGTGAGCGGGGGCTTGTTTCTGGCGATGGCTCTGCCTGCGGTGTGGGGGCTGATCTACACCGCGGACGACCTGGGGGCATTCCACATTCCGGTACGCGCGTTCTACGCGCGGTCGCTGGCCAGCGGGCAGCCGTTTGATTGGCATCCGGGGTTGTACGGCGGTTTTTTTCTCACGGGGGAGGGGCAAATAGGGGGATACCATCCGCTGCATTGGCTTTTGTACCGAACGCTGCCGCTGGAGGCGGGGTTCTCGATCGAGTGCCTGGCGGGGTATGTGATGGCGTTTTGGGGAACGTGTCTGCTGTTGCGGCGGGGCGGATTGTCGCGGGACGGGGCGGCTTGGGGGGGGTTGGCGTTTGCCGGATCGGGGTTTTTGCTGCTGCGATTCGTACACGTGAACGCGGTGCAGGTGATCGCGCATGCGCCGTGGGCGTTATTGTGCCTCGATGGGATGGCTTATGGGTCGTCGGCAAGGCGGCTGGCGGGGTGGGCCGGCTTGAGCGTTGTGACCGGCTCGCAGTTGCTGCTGGGGTACCCGCAGTACGTGTGGTACACGCTGTGGCTGGAGGGGGCATTTGTGGCGTGCGCAGCGGCGGGAGGGTGGTCGTCTTGGGACGATCGCGCGTCCTGCCGAGGCGCCGGCTGCGGATTGGCGGACCTCGGCGGCACGGGAATCGAAGGGGCCGGCGCGACGTTCTGGGGGGTGGGGCGACTTGTCGGGGGGTGGTTGTCGGCGCTGGTTATGGGGGGGGCACTGGGAGCGGTGCAACTCTTGCCGACGTTTGAGGCGCTGGGGGAGTCGGTGCGGGCGACACGCGACGAGGCGTTTGCTTCGACCGGGTCGTGGCACCCTTGGAATGCGATCCAGTGGGTCGCGCCGTATTTGTTTCGGACGCGGGTGGTGGGGCAAAATACGCACGAACTGGCCGGCTATTGCGGCGCGGCGGTGCTGCTCTTGGCGGTGATCGGAGCGGTAAGCTGCCGGGACATGGCTTCGCCGGCAAGGTTCTCTCCGCGCCGACTGGGGGGTTGGCTGGTGGGGCTGGGAATCGTGCTGGCGCTGGGGGAGTATGGGCCGGTTCAGGAGATTTTGGGCCGGTTGCCGGTGGTGGGACGGTTTCGGTTTCCGTGCCGGGCAATGTGGCTTGTGGCGCTGGGAACGGGGCTATTGGCGGCATGCGGATGGCAAAGGCTGTTCACTGGTCGCGGCGAAGGGGACAAGCGCCCCCTGCCAATGCTTTGGTTGTCGGCGGTGGTCGTGTTGAGCGTGGCCGCGCCGTTGATTGCAATCTGGAAATGGCCGGAGCAGATCGCAAGCTGGCCCTTGGTGTGCGCGGGGCCGGCGCTGTTTGCGGCGGCCGGTTGGCTGATGTGGCGCGTGGCGGCGGGAGGGGAGATCGCCGCAGCGGGACTGGCGCTATTCGCGGCTCTCGATCTGGGCTGCTATGGCCTCTCGCATGGGATCACCACCGATCTGCAGACGATGGCGTCGTTGGCGGCGAGCGTCGATGCCCCGCCGGGGGCCGAGGGGCGGATCGTGCTGGAGACTAGCGAGGACCGAGCCGCCGGGTTGCGACAGGGGAATCAAGTATTGCTGCGGGGTTCGCAGCGGGTGGATGGATATGCGGGACTGGAGCCGGCGCGGAGGCTGGACACTCAGGAATTGATCGCGCAGCGGTTGGCCGGGGTCGAATGGCGGCGGGTTGGACCCCGGGAAGGCCGGCTGGGGGAAACCGGCTCGAACCCCGGCGCCGTCGTTTTGGAACCGTTCGAGAATGGGG
>JALHPA010000266.1 GCA_022842745.1 Pirellulales bacterium | reverse complement strand
AGATCGTCTGCCGCGGCCGGCACATCACCGTCAACCTCAACGGCACAACCATCGTCGACGCCAACCTGGACGAAGCCAGCACCCCCAAAACCATCGACGGCAACGACCACCCCGGCCTGAAGCGCTCCTCCGGCCACCTCGGCTTCCTCGGCCACGGCGCCCGCGTCGAACTCCGCAACCTCCGCATCAAAAAACTCGATTCCGCAGGCCGCGAGTAGCCTTGCCAGGACCCGATCAACTTATCCGCCGATAGGCGTCAGCGTCCGTTCGAACACCAGTTTTCAAGCGTCGGTATTCGCCAGTCAAAAGCCGTAAGCCTCTCAAGCCGAAGGCGATCTTGGTACTGCGGCGTGCCCACCGCTGTGACGCACTTTGAACCCCGCGGCCTGCGAGTGACTCACTGCTGCCAGGTTCCGCGACTAATTTCTTGAGCCAGCGTATCGCCTTGAAAAAGCGATGTGCTGGGCGCCCGCGGAGGCGATTTCGTAAAGCTTACAGCAGTTCGGATTTGTTCGTAAAATGAACAGATCGAATCGTGCAGCCTTATTCGACGCGAATCGATGCGTCCGAAACATTGCGACAGCTCCGCACCTCGGACTCAATGGGGAGCCGCAGGCTCGGGTCATCATGTTTCACAATCCCTCCGATGGGCCCTCGCCGGCTCACTTCCCGACGACCCGCTGGACTTTAGTGCTCCAGGCAGGCGACCCCCATGCGCCTCTTGCCCAAGAGTCGCTCGCCGAACTTTGCGGCGCCTATTGGTATCCCCTCTATGCCTACATTCGCCGCCGCGGCAATGGCCCTGAGTTGTCCAAGGACTTGACGCAGGACTTCTTCGCGCGAGCGCTTGAAAAGGGCCTGCTGGCCGAGGCGGATCCATCTCGGGGACGGTTCCGCTCGTTCCTGCGCACGGTCTGCACACACTTCCTCGCCAACCGCCACGACTGGGACCACGCACGGAAGCGCGGGGGCGGCCAGACCATCCTGCCGATCGACTCGGTCGACGCCGAGGGACGCTACGCGCTGGAACTCGCCGACAACCTTACCCCGGAGAGGATTTTCGATCGGAGCTGGGCGCTGACCCTCTTGGGGCGCGTCCTCGACCAGCTTGGCCGAGAGTACGATAGTGCGGGCAAAGCCGCTACCTTCGAGGTGCTGCGCGGCATGCTCTCCGGCGATCCTGAAGTCGACTCGTACGCGGCAGTCGCCGCACGCCTGGGCACGTCCGAAGGCGCTGCACGAGTCGCGGCCCACAGACTACGCCGCCGCTATGGCGATCTGCTCCGCCAGGAGATTGCAGCCACGGTGGCGGAGCCGACCGAGGTCGATGACGAGATCAAGTACCTTTTCGCCGCCCTGGACCCCTGAGGCGGCGCGAATCTGGGCGGCGTCTGTAACGTCCGCCGGATCTTTGCTTGATAGTTTAATTGAGGCTTGCGGGTCAACCACCGCAGCGCAACAAGCCGGTCCGCGGAGCCCCACTTGATGGATGTAGCACAGGCCTGTCCCCGTTGCGGCGCCTCTCGGCTGGCCAACGCTCCTGCGGGCCTCTGCCCGCGCTGCCTCCTCGGGCACGGGCTTCTGGCCGGTCGCGCGCCGGGTCCGGAAGCGGACACCGAAGAAACGGACGGCGCGTTCACCGGCGGTTGGAATTCACAAGTGCACTCCGGAATCCTCCTGACCGTGGACCCAGCCAACGGGCCGGTCCCGCGTGTGTTGCTGCGGGACGGATCGGCTGTCGACGATCGACCCGCCCTGGCCAGCTCGGAAGCAATGCCCATCTCGGCAGGGGACGCGGGACGATATCAACTCCACGGAGAGATCGCTCGGGGGGGAATGGGGGTGGTGTTGAAGGGTCGCGATGTCGACCTCGGCCGCGACGTCGCGGTAAAGGTTCTCCTCGAGAAACACCGCGACAGCCCCGAAATGGTCCGCCGATTCGTCGAGGAGGCACAGATTGCCGGCCAGCTCCAGCACCCCGGAATTATCCCGGTCTACGAATTGGGCCGGCTGCCCGATGAACGGCTATACATAGCCATGAAGTTGATTCGGGGTCGCACATTGGCCGCGCTCCTCGAATCGCGCAGCGATGCGAATGACGACCAGCCGCGATATCTGGCGATCTTCGAGCAACTCTGCCAGGCGATGGCTTACGCCCATAACTGCGGCGTGATCCATCGCGACCTGAAGCCTTCCAACGTCATGGCAGGAGGCTTCGGCGAAGTGCAAGTGATGGACTGGGGCCTCGCCAAGGTGATCGACCACGGAGGCGTCGCGGACGAGGAACGATCTCTCCGCAGCCAGTCCGAAATCGAACCCGTCCGTACGCTGCGCACCGGCTCTTCAGCCAACGAGTCGCGGGCCGGCTCGGTGCTGGGCACTCCCTGCTATATGGCGCCCGAACAGGCTCGAGGTTTGCTCGACACGCTCGATGAACGGGCGGATGTCTTCGGCCTCGGCGCGATCCTCTGTGAGATCCTGACCGGCCTGCCGCCCTATACAGGACCCAACGGCAACGACGTCTACGGAAAGGCCTCGCGGGCGGACCTCACGGAGGCGCTGGGCCGTCTCGATGTTTGCGGGGCCGAGGCCGAGCTGATCGCGCTGGCAAAATCCTGCCTCGCGGTAGCCCCGCGGGATCGGCCACGGGATGCTGGAGTCGTCGCGTCTGCTCTGACTACCTACCTCGCGGGAGTGCAGGAGCGGCTTCGGGCAGCCGAACTGGCCCGAGCACGGGCCGAATCCCGCGCTGCCGAAGAGCGCAAGCGCCGGCTCCTGGTGGCCGGACTTGCCGCGTCCATTCTTGCTTTAACAGCTCTGGGTGTAGGCGGAGGAATCTGGTTGACGCATGAAAGTGCGGCCCGAGCGGAGGCCGCGTCGCGGGAGGCAACCGCGGCGATGCAGGAGGCATCGCTACTTCTCGGTCGAGCCCGCGCGGCGCCGGAAGGAGAGTTGACGGCTTGGGCGGAAGCCACCCAGGCAGCGAAACGGGCGGAGGGAGTCCTCGCCCGCGCGGAGATTGGGCCCGACCTGCGGAAAGAAATCGCAAATCTCGTCGCGATGGTGAACATCGAGCGCGACCGGGCGGAGTTACGTACGAAGGATCGCCGCACTCTAAAGCGGCTCGCGGCAATTCACTCGGATATCGCGCTGGACTTGGATTTCAAAAAGGCGGAACGTGAGTATGCATCGGCCTTTAGGGAATATGGCATCGACGTAAGCCAGCTCCCCGCGGCCGACGCTGGCGCCCGCATCGCCGCGGCGCCCATTGCCGCCGAATTGGTCGACGCACTTGACCAGTGGGCATTTGTCCGTCGCGTTGCCAATCCACAGGACCCCTCGCAGGCGCGCCAGCTTTCCGAGATCGCCACTGCGGCCGATCCCGACCCCTGGCGGTCACGGTTACGCGATGCACTGGATCTGGAATCCGCCGACAAAGAGCAGGCCCGCGAGACGTTCCAGGATCTCGCCGCCTCGACACCTGAGGAGGTTCTGCACCGTGAAAGCATCTCGCGGCTGGCGTATGCTCTGGGGCATCTTGGTGACCGCGAAACGGAGGCTGCCTTGCTCCGGCGCGCACAACGAGCCCACCCAGAAGACTTCTGGATTAACCACGACCTGGCCCGTTCGCTGATGGGAGCTGGCAAGCCCGACGAGGCCGTCCGTTTTTACTCCGCCGCATTAGCTGTCCGGCCCCAGAGCGAGTTCGTCCTGGTCGCTTTGGGCGAGGCCCTCCGGGCTGCTGGGAGAACGGAGGAGGCTGCTGCCTACCCCCGGTCGCGAGGTCGCCTGCCCGAACGGTTGCGTAAGTCCTCCCAGCGTGGTGATTGACCGACCAGAATCTTATGGAAGAAATGTCCGGCGGGCCTGTAACGCTCGGAGGCGATTTGCTTGATTCTTAAGTGGCGAACGGTTGCGCGGTGCGAATGAACTTCCAGGACGACGCCGCGATGAAACGGCCTGGCGCACAAAAATGGAGACTTTTCGATGAATCGCTACGCCTGGTGTGTCCTCTTGGGCCTGATGGGGTCGACCACTTTCGCCGACACGGCGGGAACATTCGACTGGCCGCAATGGCAGGGGCAGGACCGCAACTCCGTTTCGGCGGAAAAGGGCCTGTTACAAGAGTGGCCCGCCGAAGGGCCGCCGCTGGCCTGGAGAATCGAAGGGCTTGGCGGTGGTGATAGTGCGCCCGCTGTCGCTGGCGGAAGACTCTTTGGCATGAGCAATCGGGACGGGAAGGAAATCGTCTGGGCGCGTTCCGAAACGGATGGCAAGGAAGTGTGGGCAACCCCACTGGGAGATGCGGTTCAACAGGGCGTTCATCAGTCCAAAGAAGGTCCGGCCTGCACGCCATCGGTCGACGGCAACCGGGTCTATGTCATCGGCATGGGAGGCACGGTGGCTTGCCTGAGCGTCGACGAGGGAAAAATCTTGTGGCGGCGAAGCTTGACGCAGGATTTCGGCGGATCTCTCCCGATGTGGAGCTACCGGGAGTCGCCCCTGGTCGACGGCGACAAAATCATTTGCACGCCCGGAGCTTCCAATGCGATGCTGGTCGCCTTGAACAAGACCAATGGCGAGGTGATCTGGAAAACCACGGGGCCGACAAGCCAACCATCGGGCGCGCCCCCGAGCTTTGCCGGAGGGACTGCCGGAGGCGGGCGCAACCCCGGCGGCGGCCAGGCGCCGGGCGCGCCTGCTGCCCCCTCAGTTTCTGGAACAGAAGACCCAACGCTCTATGCCAGTGAGCACTGGGGCATGACCGCCTTTAGTCAGAAAGTTCCCAAGGGGAAATATGTGGTGAATCTGCACTTCGCGGAGACTTATCAAGGGATCACTGCGGCCGGGCAACGGGTTTTTAGCTTCACTGTTGGCGACAAGGAATTCAAAGACTTTGATATCTGGGAGAAGGCCGGTGGACTTCGAAAAGCCTACGTCGAATCGGTTCCAGTCGAAGTGAAAGATGGCGAGCTCAAAATCACCTTCGAACGGCAAGTGGAGAATCCGGCGATTAAGGCGATCGAAATTCTCCCCAAGGACGTGAGCGACAAGCAGGCGAAGCCGATTCGCATCAACGCGGGAGCGTCCGAATCGTTTACGGATTCCAAAAAGCAAGTCTGGAGCGCCGATCAAGGGTTCGAGGGCGGCCAGGTCAACGCAGGCGCCGCAGGTTTTGGCGCCTTCGCTCAGCCAGGAAATGCTGGCGGCGGCGGCGGCAGACGCGGCGGATTTCGCGGTTTTGGAGGCGCCCGTTCGGGTGCGGCGTACGCTTCTGTCATCGCGATCGATCTGGAAGGCGTGCGACAGTATGTTCAGATGACCTCCAGCGCGCTCGTCGGCGTCTCGGCCGATAAAGGCGAGGTCCTGTGGCA
>JALHPA010000265.1 GCA_022842745.1 Pirellulales bacterium | reverse complement strand
GAAGCAGGATTCCCCTCCGCCGCCGCCCCCCGCGGCCGCCGCCGTTCTCAACAGCACGCCTCCCTGGAAGCGCTGACCATGCTTGACCTGGAACTCCCCTACCCGCCGTCGGTGAACCACTACTGGCGTCGGGTGGGCGCACGGACGCTGATCAGCCGCCAGGGGCGGGAGTTCCGGCAGAGGGTTTGTGTGCTTTTACAGCAACGCGGCACCCAGCCCCTGGATGGCCCCGTGGAACTGAGGGTCGACGTGTTCCCGCCCGATCGGCGACGGCGGGATATCGACAACCTGCCCAAGGCGCTGCTCGACGCGCTTGCGCACGGCGGCGCTTATCGGGACGACTCGCAGATCGTGCGCCTGGCCCTTGAGAAACACCGCGTCGTGGCCGGCGGCAAGGTGCGAATCCGGTTGGAGGCGTTTGTCCCATGTGAAATCGAATCGACGGAGCGGCCCTGACATGCACATCAAGCAACGGACCTGCCTGAAGTGCGGCCGAAGCTTCGGGTCGACCGGACCAGGCAATCGCCTCTGCCTCCGCTGCAACCGGATCAATTCGGAATTGCCCCCTCTCTCCAAAGTCCAAATCCAGGAACAGCGGGGCGCGAAGCGCCACAACGGAGAGGTTCTTGTCGACCCTGAGAGCGAACCAGCCGAGCGGGAGCGGCTAAGCGGCGAACCGGCTGACAGTGGCCCACAAAGCAGTGACCCACAAAGCAGCGAACCACTCCGCACCAGGTGGCTTCCCGCATGATGCAACTGCGCCCGTACCAACGCGAATGCGTCGACGCCGTCTACCAGCATCTGCGGACGCGCGACGACAACCCTTGTGCCGTGGTCCCAACAGCCGGCGGCAAGACACCGATCATGGCCACGATCTGCAAGGACGCCGTGGGTCAATGGAACGGGCGGGTGCTGGTGCTGGCGCACGTGAAGGAACTGCTCGAGCAGACCGCCGATAAGCTGCGCGCCGTCTGCCCGGAGGTTCCCTTCGGCATCTATTCGGCGGGTCTCAAGCGGCGGGACACCGCGCACGCGGTGATCGTGGCCGGCATCCAATCGGTCTACAAACGAGCGTGCGAACTCGACCGGTTCGATCTGGTGCTCGTGGACGAAGCCCACCTTATTGCCCTGGAGGGCGAGGGGATGTACCGCCAGTTCCTGGCGGACGCCAAAGTGATCAACCCCGACCTACGGATCGTCGGCTTCACCGCCACGCCGTTCCGGCTCAAGACCGGCCCCATCTGTACCCCGGAGGGGATTCTCAACACGATCTGTTTCGAAGTCGGGGTCCGGCAATTGATCCGCGATGGCTTCCTATGCCCCCTGATCACGAAAGCCGGCCTCAACAAGGCCGACTTCGCCGGGTTGCATGTGCGCGGCGGCGAGTTCATCGCCGACGAGATCGAGGCCCTGATGGACCACGACCGGCTGGTCGAGGCGGCCTGCGGCGAGACGGTGGCCTATGCCCGCGACCGCCGCGGGGTATTGATCTTCGCCAGTGGGGTCCAGCATGGGGAGCATATCGTTCGCGTTCTGTCCGAGCGGCACGGCGTCGCATGCGGCTTTGTCACGGGCGAGACGCCCCTCAAGGACCGCGACGCGATCCTGGGGCGGTTCCGGCGCGGGGAACTCAAGTACCTCTGCAACGTCAATGTGTTGACCACCGGCTTCGACGCTCCACACATCGACTGCGTGGCGTTGGTCCGGCCGACGATGTCGCCGGGGCTGTATTACCAGATGGTCGGCCGGGGGTTCCGGCTCCATCCCGGCAAGCAGAACTGCCTGGTGCTGGACTTCGGCGGCAACGTGCTGCGGCACGGCCCGGTGGACGATATCCAGATCGCGACCGCGGATCGGTCTCACGGCCCGGCACCGGCCAAGGAGTGTCCCGAGTGCCAGGCGTTGATCGCGGCGGGCTGCGCGACCTGTCCCCAGTGCGGGTATTGTTTCCCGCCCCCCGAGCGGCAAAAGCACGACGCCAAGGCGAGCGAGGCAGGGATTCTCAAGGGCCAGGTGACGATTACGCACTACCGGGTCGAGGACATTCGCTACAGCGTCCACGCCAAGCGCGGCGCGCCTCAGGATGCTCCCCGGTCGATGCGCGTCGACTACCGCCTCGGCTGGCAGGAGTACCAGTCGGAATGGATCTGCTTTGAGCACGAGGGATACGCCCGGCAGAAGGCGGTGGCCTGGTGGCGCTGCCACTCCCGCGATCCCATCCCAGAGACCGCGGAACGGGCCGTCGAGATCGCCCTGGGGGGCGGAGTCGCCGCAGCGCGGGGCATCACGGTCCGCACCGTGGCCGGCGACGAGTTCCAGCGGATCGTGGACTACCAATTGGACCCGCTGCCGCAAGCGATCGACCTCGATTCGTTTGGCAGCTACCACCCCGACGAGATTCCCTTCTAAAAATGATCGACGCCGCGACCGCTTACCTCCGTGCCGGCCTGTGCGTGCTGCCCGCGATCCTGGCGGAGAAGCGCCCGGCGCTATCCGGCTGGAAGCAGTACCAGCAGCGTCTGCCGACCGAGCGGCAGATCGGAGCCTGGTTTGCCGAAGATGCGCCTCTCTGCATGCTGACCGGCACAGTGTCGGGCCACCTGGAGCTGATCGACTTCGATCTGGAAGGGGAACTGTTTGAACGCTGGCGCGACCTGGCAGCGGCCGAGGCGCCTGGCCTAATCGAACGCCTGGTGATCGAGCGGTCGCAATCGGGGGGCCGGCATGCGATCTACCGTTGCCAGACCGCGATCCCTGGCAATCGCAAACTGGCGCAGCGAGTCATCGAAGCATCCAGCGCCGCGCCGGTCGTGATCGCCGGCAAGCGGTATGTGCCACGGAAGGTCGGCGATCGGTTCGAGATCGCGCTGACGCTGATCGAAACGCGAGGGGAAGGCGGGCTATTCCTTTGCGCGCCGACGCCTGGCTACGTGCTCGAGCAGGGCTCGTTCGTTGCCCTCCCGGAGCTCACGCCGGCCGAGCGGGCGATCCTCATCGAGGCGGCGTGCGCGCTCAACGAGGTCCGGCCTCCGGCGGAACGGCCGCAAGGGCCGGTCGGCGGCAACGGGCATCACAGCCGCATCGGCGGTACGCTGCCAGGGGACGATTTCAACGAGCGGGGCGACGTGCGGGAAGTCCTTATACGGCATGGCTGGCAGTTGGCACGCACGGGCGAGAACGAGCATTGGCGACGGCCTGGCAAGGAGCAGGGCTCAAGCGCGACGCTCAAAGATCGAGTGCTGTACGTGTTCTCGAGCAACGCCGCTCCGTTCGAACCGGATCGGGCCTACGCGCCCTTCACGGTCTATGCACTGCTCGAGCACGGCGGCGACTTCACGGCGGCCGCGGCAGCGCTTCGCGCCCAAGGGTATGGCGGCGACGATGATGCTGGTGAGGTCGATCTGTCTGGAATCGTGCCCTGCCGGCCGACCACCGCTCCAGCCCCGTCGCCCCAGTATCCCGATCCCGGCCCATTGCCGGTGGAACTGCTCCGCATCCCCGGCTTTGTGTCGGAGGTGATGGACCATTGCCTGGAGACCGCCCCCTACCCGAATCCCGCGCTGGCGTTCTGCGGGGCCTTGGCGCTGCAAGCCGTGCTCGCCGGCCGCAAGGTGCGGGACGTGGGCGACAATCGCACGAATCTGTATCTGCTGGCCCTGGCGTACTCCTCAGTCGGCAAGGATTGGCCGCGCAAGGTCAACGCGCAGATCCTGCATCGCGTTGGCTTAGTCGGGGCGCTGGGCGAGAAATTCGCGTCCGGGGAAGGGATTCAGGATGCCTTGTTCCTGACGCCGGCCATGCTCTTCCAGACCGACGAGATCGATGGCCTCTTGCAGTCGATCAACAGAGCTCGCGACGCGCGGTATGAGAACATCTTGGGCACGATGCTGACGCTGTATTCGGCGGCCAACAGCATTTACCCGATGCGACGGAAGGCGGGTAAGGAATCGCCTGGGGTGATCGACCAGCCCTGCCTGGTGGTCTACGGCACCGCGATCCCCACCCATTACTACGAGGCGCTCTCGGAGCGGATGCTGACCAACGGCTTCTTTGCCCGGATGCTGATCGTCGAGAGCGGGCCGCGGAGCGTCGGCCAGGAGCCGGGGATCATCGATCCACCGCCGCGGGTCATGGAAGCCGCCCAGTGGTGGTCCGCGTTCTCGCCTGGCGCTGGCAATCTCGATAACTGGCATCCGCAACCATTGATCGTGGAGGCCGACGAGGACGCCCGCGACCTGCTAGCCGCGGCGCGATTGGCTTCGGAGGCCGAATACACAAGCGCCGAGGCCCGCGGCGATCCCGTGGGAACCACGGTTTGGGGCCGGGTGCCCGAGCAGGTCCGCAAGCTGGCGCTTCTATACGCCGCAAGCGCCAATTACCGATCGCCGCGCATCGATGCCGCCGCCGTGCGGTGGGCGACCGAGTTCATGCTGCACCAGACCCGGCGGATGTTGTTCATGGCGCATAGCCACGTGGCCGACAACCCGTTCCATGCCGAGTGCTTGAAGCTGCTTCGCAAGCTGCGGGAAGCGCCTGGGCAGCAACTCGCCCACAGCGTGCTGCTCAAGCGGATGAAGACCGACGCCAAGACGTTCCAGGAATTGATGACGACGCTTGAATTGCAGGGGGACGTGTTGACCGTGGTGCAAACCACGGGCGGACGACCGCAGCGAGCGTATCGGTTGGGGGGTGAAACGAACGGTGAAAGGTGAAAGAAGTTCGTCGGTCAAACGGCATCGACGGGGTGAAAGAAGTCCCAATTCGAGGAAAGAAGGGTGAAACAAGTCATGGCTTGCAACGGGCGAATCGGGGGTGAAAGAAGTGAAAGAAGTCTCACGAAAACGCCGCAAAACACAGGGTCTGGGGCTTCTTTCTTCTTTCACCCCCTCACGCAGATATATGTATTCACACTACTTCTTTCTTCTTTCACCCCTACCCCCACATACGCCCGCGCGTACGCGTGTAAGCGTGTGTATGAGCTAGGGGTGGTGAAAGAAGAAAGAAGGTCAGTGCGGTCCGCTAGTCTGCCTGGCGGTTGCGACGGTTGGCCCGAGGGGGCGGCCAAATGGCCAAGCGGCGATGTTGATTGGATCGCCGCTCGGTGGCCACGGGAAGCCCGTCTTGGCCACCGCATACCCGATTGGCCTTTCTGGTCGGATCGCCGCCGCGTGGCCCAGGCGGGCTTCCCATTGGCCTTGGGTGGGGGCTGCCAAGGCGGCAGACAAATGCCCCCACCTCCGAGTAGGTACCTTTTGGCGGTTTAGGCAAACTGGGAGGCGTGGGAACAGTCGCCAATCCCTGGAGAGTTTGTTCCTTGGGTCCGAATCCTTCCGGTTCCTGCCGTTGGCAATCCTCATTGGCCTCATGTTTTGATTCCAC
>JALHPA010000264.1 GCA_022842745.1 Pirellulales bacterium | reverse complement strand
CGAACGCAATTGGAACGAATTATCGCCAAGGCGGGCCTGGAACCCTGGCCCAAGCTATTCGCCAACCTGAGGGCCAGCAGGGCGACCGAATTGGCCGCGGAATTCCCGGCCCACGTGGCAGCCAGCTGGCTGGGACACTCGACTGTGGTCGCCTCAAAACATTACTGGCAGGTGACCGACGGCGATTTTGAAAAGGCGACCGGCTATGTAGCGGTCTCGCCAGAGGAGAAAACAGGCGGCGCAAAAAGCGGCGCAGAATCCGGCGCACGAGCGGCGCAAAATCGAGCGCAGCGGGTACGCGCCGGGGACGGCGGCGAATCGCACAACGAAGGTCCAGACGCAAAAAAACCCCGGAAAAACCAGGGTCAATTGCTCATTTTCGCACCGGGCGACGAGTCCGCACCTTCGGATGCGATATGTGCCCAAGCTCCCCAAAACCAACCCTCTTCGTAACTGTACTCTCTTTTTCTCTCGTTATAAGCTGTTGTTCCCCAATGATTTAGCGATTCCGAGACCGTTTCGGTGGCTCTGACGGTCAGCAACCCTCTTCGGAAAAATCCGCGGTGGATTAACAGAGGCGCGAGCGCCGATTTGACACACTATCACACCGAGAGGCCAAACCAAGGTCGCGGCAACGAGGTGCTGGTCCGGCCGCCGCCGACGAAGAAGGTAAAGCGACGTGCGGCCACCCAGGAAAAGGAGTTGCCGAGGCTGACGGATATCCGCTGCCGCTCGCGGCTTGGCGGGTTGCTGAAGTCGAATTCACGCCAGGCGGCGTGATTCTTAAGGGGCCCACAGGCAGAGTCGTGGGGCTGATCGTCTGCGCCGATGGCGAGTTCGCACCGGATTTGTGGGCCACGCGTTGCTTTCATGACGATGCTCGACCGTGTTAACGATCGTCATGAGGGTGAATCATGTCAGCGAATTGATACGATTACAGTGAAAGAGGGAGCGGATTTATTTTTTGCACGGGACGGCTGGCGTATCCGCGGTCTTGGCCATACAGCCAAAGGATCAACGCATTGATGCCGGTATAAACCTCGCCGTTGTGGCGGAGTGGTCGGCTGATGTCTCCGTCGGGGTGCGAAGCACTGACTATCGGGAGAGGCGGATAGCTCGGTGGCCGTTTGGCCAGTCGCCCAAAGCCGTCAAATACTTGTTGAGAAACCCCTGCGCAGCGATAATGCGACCTTGCTTATCCCATGCTATCCGGGAGTTGGTCTAATGCATTTGCGATACGTGGTTCTCGCCTGCCTTATCGTCCCACCAACACTCCTGGCTGCCTCGATCCAGCCGTTAGGCAACTTCTTCTCCTCGGGGATTTCCGCCGATGGATCAGCAGTTGTGGGCACCGGCTCGACACTTCAAGGCAACCGGCCGGCGCTGTGGCGCAATGGAACGGTAACGCTTCTGGACGGCCTTGCTGACCAAGAGCACGTGTTCGCCCAAAACATTTCGCCGGACGGGACGACGGTAGTCGGCGAAGATTACAACGTGGTCGGTTACCGCTGGAGGGAAGCGACTGGATACCAGTCCATCCCGCCATTCGGCATCACGTGGGCAAGCTCAAGCGATGGCAATATCCTCGTCGGGCAAAGCGTCAACGGAGCATTTCGCTGGACTGAAAATGGAGGAGGACAGTACCTCCCAACGATCACCGGAGGCGGCACTGCTGAAGCTGCAAGGGATGTCTCACTCGACGGCTCCGTCGCCGTAGGAAGCGGCGGCCGTTCCAACGGCCAGATCGGCATTGCGTTTCGTTGGACGGAAGCTACGGGTGCCGTTCCACTGGGCGAATATCCCTATGGTCAAGCACAAGGCGCCACGGCGACAAACGCGTCAGGTTCCATCGTCGTGGGCTCGACGGTCAGCAATGGAGCCGAGGAAGCATTCCGGTGGACGGAATCGGAAGGGCTCGTTGGACTCGGTCATTTACCAAACCACGTTGAGAATTTGGTAAACACCACCGCGGCAGTCGCGGTCACTGATGACGGCAGCTTGATCGTTGGGAATGAGAATGTGACCGCTGGAGTTGGTGAGTTCGCGTGGACGCCGACCGGAGGCATTCAGCCGATCGATCATTTTCTTCTAGATAACTACGGCCTCGACATCAGCGATTGGACGCTGCACTACCTTACCGACATGACGCCCGACGGGCGGTTCATCATCGGCAACGGCAGTCACCCGCAGTTCGGTGACAACGTCGCGTTCCGCATCGCGATCCCCGAGCCGGCCTCTATGACGTTGGCTGTCTGCGCAATGCTCGCTGCCGGGCTGCGCAAAATCGGAAGTAGGTAGCACACTTTCTGGCGAGTGGGGGTTCCGCGGTGCGCAGGACGGAGCGAAGCGAACCCCTGAAGAGCCAGTTGTCGCCCCGACATCCGCACCGACACTGCAGGATTAGAGTTTGATAAAACGTTGGTTTGACAGCACAAATTGCCGTAAGTCTCGCGGCTGCAGAATCTTCGGGCAGGACAATTTCACAACTCATGTCATCAAACAAAGTCCCATCAAACGTCGAATCCGGAGCTACTCGGTGTCGCATGATCCGGCTGCCCGCCTACCGCAACCAGTGGCGGCGCGCTTCCGGATGGGCCGCCAACCAAAAGTCGGGTAGTAGCGCCGTGACCGCAGGCGGCGAGTTGCGTGACAACTGGATCAGTAGATCGCGCACGTAGGCACCGTCCTTGCTTTTCGGCCTGTCCTAACCCGGCACAACCCATTTCATTGGAAAATCCCTCATGGACCGTTCGACGTGCGACCGATACCATTGAACTACTGGGGGTTAATACGGTTTCGCGCAATCTTTTAGTGGTTGGTGAGATGTTCCGTGAATTGACGGCATTCGTAACGGCCGCGGCGATGCTTTGGCATGCCGTCGTCGGCTGTTGCGCCCATCACAACCACGAAACTCACGCTTGTGCCACAAAAGCCAGCTGCAAAAAGTCGTCGCATGATGCCCCGGAGGGTCGAGGTTGCTGCCACGGCGGTGCAAATGCGCCTGCGTCATCCGTTGATTCGCCTGGTACTACTGGCAAGGCCTCGCACACATCGCCATGCCCTCCGCCCTCCCCCAAACGATGCACGGAAAGAACATGTGTCTTGGGGGTTCCCAGTAAATCGGGACCTTTGCATGCCGGCAGCCTGCCGTCAAACTGGATCGTCGTCGCATTTTTCGTTATCGATTCGACTCGAGAATTGTTGGCGGCACATGGCCCAGAGTACCAGCCTAGTCGTGCGCCTCCACCGTTCGGTGGGCTTCGCACACATCTCGCATTGAGCGTACTCACGCTCTAGCGTCGTCCGGCATGGCATCAATCGGGATGCCGCCTCTCTTTGCCGGCACCAATCTAACCGCGCCGTAGCGATGCTTTTTCGTCGCGCGCCGCTGTCGACGCATTCCCACGATCACAGTTCGCATCGCGATCAGTAAGGGCCTCGAAAGCCTGGAGCTTAACGTGAAAATCCGTACTCGCCACCCGTCACGAAGAACGCTTGCAATCAGCGGTCTCGTGCTTGCCATCACTGTAGCCGCAGCAACGGGAAAGCTCTGGCTTCCCTGGGTTAGATCAAGGGCCGCCGACTGGCTTGCTGAAGGACCGCCGCTGGCGAGCGCCGCTCAGCACGATCGCGCCGCCGAGGGCCAAGACCACGATCATGCCCACGAAGGTCACTCGGAAAGTTCATCCATTGAATTAAGCGCCAAAGCACTCAAGAACATTGGGTTTCAACCACTTGTCATCACCCGCGCCAGTTTTTCAAAGACCGTCACATTGCCAGCCATGATTGTCGAGCGACCTGGCCGGTCTCAAATTCACATTACGGCGCCCTTGACAGGCGTCGTCTCCAAAATCCTTCCCTTGCAAGGCGCGGCGATTGAGCCCGGCTCGCCGCTGTTCGAAATCCGACTGACGCATGAGGAATTGGTCACGGCCCAGAGCAACCTGATTCGGACCGCGGAGAGCCTAGACGTAGTTGACCGCGAGATCGCTCGACTCCAATCGCTCGGCGAAGGTGTCATCGCGGGTAAGCGAATTCTCGAGCAGGAATATGAAAAGAGAAAGCTGGAAGCCAGCTTACGCGCCGAGCGGCAGGCTCTCCTGCTGCACGGCCTGGCGGTGGAGGACGTGGATGCAATAGTGCGCGAGCGAAAGCTTTTTCAGTCGATGGTGGTTAGCGCGCCCGATCACGGACATGAAAAGGAGACTTGCCGAGAGGCTCACCTGTTCCATGTGCAAGAGCTGCCGGTCAAGCTTGGTCAGCAAGTCGAGGCAGGCCAGCTTCTATGCGTTTTGGCAGACCACTGCGAGTTATACATCGAGGGGCGCGCATTCGAGGACGATGCCGCACGGCTCCGGACAGCGGCGCGAGAGGGATGGCAGATCTCAGCATCCTTGATGGTTGGGGACCGCGTTGCGGAGACGATCGACGGCTTAAAGGTGCAGTATCTGGCGGACCATGTGGACCCCCAAACCCGCGCATTCGGCTTTTTTCTTAGCCTCCCGAACAAAATTGCGCTCGATCAGACAAACTCCGACGGCGTTCACTTTCTCGATTGGCAATACAAACCTGGCCAACGGCTTGAATTGCGTGTGCCGGTGGAACAGTGGACCGACCGAATTGTCTTGCCGGTCGAAGCCGTCGTTGAAGAAGGCGCGGAGACGTACCTATACCAGCAAAACGGCGATCATTTTGATCGTATTCCCGTCCACGTCGAATATCGAGATCAACGATCGGTCGTTGTTGCCAATGACGGGGCGGTATTTCCAGGCGACATCGTAGCCGCGCGAGGTGCATATCAGATTCACCTGGCAATGAAGAACAAGTCCGGTGGGGGCGTTGACCCCCACGCCGGTCACAATCACTAACCAAGCAGCGAGAGAAGGATCTCCTAAATGCTCAACGCGATCATTCGATTCTCGCTCCAGAACCGGCTGCTGGTCGCCGCAGCGGCCGTGTTTCTAATCGCCTACGGCGGCTGGGAAGCGTACCGGCTGCCGATCGATGTATTCCCCGACCTGAATCGTCCTCGGGTCGTCATCATGACGGAAGCACCGGGAATGGCTCCAGAAGAAGTCGAAACGCTGATCACGTTTCCGCTGGAAACGACACTAAACGGCGCAACCGGCGTCCAGGACGTGCGAAGCTCCTCAGGCGTAGGACTGTCGGTGGTCTACGTGGAATTCGACTGGGGGACCAACATTTACAACGATCGGCAAATTGTCAACGAGCGTTTGGCGCTTGTCTCGAGCCGCCTTCCGCCCGGTGTCACGCCGCAACTGGCCCCCATCGCCTCCATCATGGGGCAAATCCAGATCGTCGGCATGTATAGCGATGGCGGGAAAACACCTCCGTTGGAACTCAGAACCCTCGCAGATTGGGTCG
>JALHPA010000263.1 GCA_022842745.1 Pirellulales bacterium | reverse complement strand
ACGGCGGGCAGCCTGTTTCTTGATATCCCCCGGCCACGCTCCCTATACGGCTTGATCGCAGTGCGCGAACCTGTTTTGCAGCCCCAGTCGCAGGAGGAGGACGTCGAGCGCGACCTTCGTCCCCAGACCATGCGCGACATGGTCGGCCAGCGCGAGGTGTATGAGCGGATTGAAATCGCCGTGGACGCGGCCCGGAAACGAAACGAGCCGCTTGGGCACATTCTCTTCGACGGTCCGCCGGGGCTCGGCAAAACCACATTCGCCATGTGCATTCCCCGCGATCTGAACGTCGGGTTCCAGATCGCCAGCGGCGCGGCCCTGACCGCCCCCAAGGATCTGATTCCTTACCTCACCAATGCCGAGCAAGGCTCGGTGTTGTTTATCGATGAAATCCATCGCCTTCCCAAAGCGGTCGAGGAATTTCTGTACCCGGCGATGGAGGACTTTCGGATTGATATCGCCTTGGGAGAAGGGGTAAATGCCCGCACCATCAACATGCCGTTGCGGCCGTTCACGCTGATTGGGGCGACGACTCGTACTGGGTTAATTTCGGCGCCGCTGCGGGACCGATTTCAGATGCGCGAGCATTTGGACTTTTATACGAGCGCCGAGCTATCCGAGATTGTCCGCCGCAACGCCGCGAAACTGCGGGTCCAGATCGACGACCAGAGCACCCGCGAAATCGCATCCCGCAGCCGCGGAACTCCGCGACTGGCGAACAACTCGCTCCGCTGGGTGCGCGATTACGCGACCAGCCGAGCCGACGGTCGAATTTCGCTCGAGGTGGCGCAGGCAGCGCTGGTAATGCGCGGGATCGATATGCTGGGTTTGGACGGCCAGGACCGCAAGTATCTGGAGACAATCGTCCGGGTTTTTGGCGGCGGGCCGGCGGGCGTGGAAGCGATTGCCCACACCATGAATCTCGCACCCGATACACTGGCCGATGAGGTCGAGCCGTTCCTCCTGCGGACGGAACTGGTCGTGCGTACCCCGCGCGGGCGAAAAGTCACCCCCCAGGCGTATACCCATCTGGGGCTGGGACCTCCGTCGGCCGACGCCGATGCCCAGGGCCGATTATTCTAACGATATCTGCAAACGAGCAGCGATACAGGGTCGAGGTGCGATATGCGCGTCGCGGCAGCGGTTTTCTCACTGGCGATACTCATCCCAGCAGGGAACGCCTGGACCGCCGACTCGCCGGAATCGATCCTCGCAAGCCGCGGCCTGCACGTGGTGGATCGGGCCTGGTACGCAGCCCCCGAATGGGAGCTGCGGGAGCGATTGGCGTCGCTCGACCGGCTCGAACGGCGGACCCGCGAAGCCCGCAAAGCCGTCGAGGGGTATCTCGGTCAATACGCCGATATGAAAGAACAGGTCCGGCGGCTGGAAGAACTGGAAAAACAGTCCCGCGAAGCGGCCAAAAGCGCGAAGGACGGCTCGCCGCAACGAAAACTCTTGGACGAAGAAGTCAAGCGGCTGGGAAACCGCTTGGAGCAGCTCAAGCGGCAACTTGTGCCGCCCAATCGGTTGGGGGCCGTCGCTCCCCTCAAGCCCGCCTTGATGGAATGGGTCAATGCCCGGGCGGAACTGGGGCTGGCGGTGTTGCAGTGCCGGACGTTGATCGAGCAGCTCCCGGCGGTCTATTCCGAGCTGCGATCCGACACAGCCATCACCCAGGCCCTTGATTCCCTTAAGTCGCCTGGGCATCTGGGATCAGGCAAGAGTTACAATGCCGAGCAGCGCACGCTGTCGCGTCTTGAAAAGCTGGTGTTCGACGCTGACTTGCCGCTGTACCGGGAAGGAAAGCAGCTTCGGCTGGGAGTGATCGCTAACGACGAGGTTCCACTGACCTTGTCGCTCTTCTCCAATCGCGATCCGCTGGTAATTACCCACAGCATGGCCCAGCGTCTGGGCCTGGAACTCAAGCCATCGACGCCGACGAAAACACATCGCATCGGCGACCTCGAGGCAAAAGTGTTTGAGGTCAAACTGCGGTCGGTCCGGTTGGGACAATTCGTAATGCGTGACCTGCCGGCGCTGGTGCTGTCCGCGGACCTGGAATCGTTGGGGGGACGGATCGGGACCGACGCCTTACCCGGAGTCTCGGCAAAGATTGACGCCGAGACCCTGACGTTGAATCTCTCCGAAGCTGCGTTCCCTTGATCGGGTGGGCACCCCAGTCTCCTTGCGCAGGCGAAAGAATGTAAGTGCAGCTTCCGGTCGCTGCGATTCCTCCGACCGGCCTGCTCAGGAGGCAAGCCACTTCTCGGCGTCTTGGATCTCCTTGAGGTCGAAATACTTGATCTTGGCCATCGTGAACGGCTTGCAGACCATCGCCATCCATTTTTCCCATTGCTTTTCGCCCACTAGGGCGATCTTTTCGATTTTGGTGCAATGGGTGGTGGCAAACTTGATGTCGTCCCACAGGGCGTGCATGTCCCAGCCTTGAAAATTCTCGAACGCTACCAGCAGTCGGGCTTTGCCCTGGTCCGCGATGGCTGCGTCCACCAGGGGTACGAACGTCTTGTAGTCTTCGTCGTGCAGCTTGCCCGAAAGTTTGAAAGCCAGAACGTTGCTGGCACTTGAGGTGAGCATTTCAATCATGGGGGCGCTCGCTATCCATATCGTGGGGGAAACCCGAAGAAAACCCAGGAACGGGCGATCGAGCCAGCCTGAGCTGACGGTGCGGCAGCCGGTTCGCGGTCAGCGTTCCTGCGATAGCAGCTTACTGAAATCCAAGGCGCGGGGCCATCGGCTGACGAAAAAATTGCGAATCGCCTGGAGGGAGATTGCAGGGCCTTCAGGCTGAGTATCTGGCGAATCTGCGCTTGTTTTAAGGAAATAGGGAAGATGCGTGCTGTTTTCGGGTGGTGAGGGACCCGCAAATTCTGTGTGATTACCGCAGAATCAAGTGCATTGGAGGCAACCCTGTGGTAATCTGACCGGCTCAGGGGTCTAACACCATTGAGAATCCATGCGACTGCGTACTTTTCTTTTGGGCGGTTCGTCCCGTTCCCCAGTAGCCCGAAATCGACGCTCGACTCGCCACAAGCCTCACCGGATCGAAAGCCTCGAAGTCCGGATGATGCTCCACGGCGATGCCGAGCCGGATCCTACAAATACCCATACCGATCCTGCCGCCGCCGCTGAGCACGCGGCAGTGATGGAGTTGGTTCCATTGGCCGACGTCACCCACCGCGCGGTGAAAAACGGCGAGTGGGACGACCCGGCGACCTGGGATCGCGGCATTCCGACCGCCAACGCCAACGTACTAATTCCGGCCAACGTCGATGTCGTCCTCGACTCCATCCAGCGGGAGGAGTTGCGAACCGTGCGCGTGGATGGGGAGTTGGAATTTGCCCCGAACGTCAACACGCACCTGGCGGTCGATACGCTCGTCGTTTCTAAGACGGGTGCATTGGAAATCGGGACCGAGGAGCGTCCCATTGCCGCCAACGTCACCGCCCGGCTCGTAATCGCCGACCGCGGCGCCATCGACACCGACTGGGATCCGACCCACGTCAGCCGCGGGCTGATCTCGCACGGCCATGTATCGATGTTCGGAGCGCAAGTGACCGCGTTCGTGCCGATTGCCAACTCGCTCACCTCCGGGACCACGACGATCGTTCTGCCGCAGGTACCGGCAGGCTGGAAAGTCGGAGACCGGCTCGTGCTCAGCGGTTCGCAGTACGGCCAGCACGACGAATTGCAAATCAAGGGGATTCAAGGTTCCACCCTCACGGTCAATCCGCTGACATTCAGCCATCGCTTGCCGGAGTCGGGCCTGTCTTTGCACCTGGCCAACGTGACTCGCAACATCGTGGTTGAATCGGAGAACGCGAAGGAGATCTCCCGCCGCGGCCACGCGATGTTCATGCACTCGGCCGACGTGGATATCAACAATGCCGGCTTTTATGGCCTGGGCCGGACGGACAAGCGTTTTAATCTAAACAGCGGCAAGCTGGACGCTTCCGGCGAGCTCATTGCGGGAACCGGACTGAACCAGGTGGGCCGGTATTCCGTCCACTTCCATCGCACGGGTATCGAGCCGGGGGGGAAGGCAGCCGAAATTCGCGGCAGCGTGGTCGTGGATTCCCCAGGGTGGGGCATCGTGAATCACCACAGCAATGTGGTGGCCGAGGACAATGCGGCCTTTGACGTGTTTGGCGCGGCCTTCGTTTCCGAGGCGGGGGACGAGATCGGCGCGTTTCGCCGGAATCTGGCGATTTACTCTGAAGGGTCCGGAGAATTCACCGACGCGCGGGGCAAAGATACCGAACCGGAATTCGGTCACGAGGGGGTCGGGTTTTGGGTGCAAGGAAGCGGAGTCGACCTGATCGGCAACATTGCCTCCGGACAACGCCATGGGTTTATTTTGTACGGGCAGGGACTGAAGGAAGGGGGTCGATCCACCCAATTCCCAGCTTACAATCTGCCGAACCCAGCCTGGTCGGGGGGCTTTTCTGCGGTTGCGGCGGGGTCGTTTCCGATCCAGTTCAAGGACAACGTGGCCTACGCCTCTAACAACGGCCTGTCCACGTTTTACCATCGCGAATTGAGCCGAACGACGGAAAAGACCCAAATCGACCGCTTTACCGCCTGGAACGTAGGGAACGGCGTGGCTGCCACATATACCTTCCAGGTGGACTTCAACGATTTGAAGTTGCTTGGCAACGGATATCGCGGCACGGGGATCCTAAGGCATGAGGTGTCCAGGGATTTTGCCATCAACGGCGGCCGGATCGAGGGATTTGGCACCGGCGTCATGCTTCCCTTCCGGGGGCAGAACGTGATCAACGGCACGTACTTGAACAACGTGACCGATGTACACGCCGACACCGGCTATTTCTTCGAGGCAGAAAACCGCCTGCAAAACGTTCGCTTTGGGCGGATCAATTCTTACACCGCCGCTCGGCAGGTGCAACGCGACGTGTATGTCGCGCCACTGCCTACTTACCAGCCACGCGAACTGGGCAATTTGTTCGTTCGCAACGTGGCCCCGATCTATCTGAACGGCAAGGAGTTGTACCGGCCGGAACAAGCGGCCAGTTACGTCCTCTTCAAGGCGGGCACGCCCCCCAACCAAGCGCCCCCGGAGTTCATCGGCAAGACCAACCAGCAGTTGCTCGACCAGTACGGCCTGGCATTGGGTGGGGCGGTGGCGCCGCCCGACGCGGTTCCACTGCCTTCGTCGAATGCGATCATCGGCACTCCGTCGGCCAAACGGAATGTCGTCGAACAAGTCAGCGGCAAACTGGTCACCTCGTTGGACTATAAGCTCTCCTACCGCGTGACGCCCGGCGGGCCGATAATCAACGAGTCCTCCGCCGTTAAGCTCCGCTCCGGCTGGAACGTCTTGACCCGCCAGATCGACGGCGCGAAGTATGGGTTCTTGGTCTACGCGGACGTG
>JALHPA010000262.1 GCA_022842745.1 Pirellulales bacterium | reverse complement strand
CGAGTTCCTCCTCCGCGGCGACGTCTTTACCCCCGACGTGATTGAAACCTGGGTCCGCTACAAGCGCGAGCGCGAAGTCGACGCCCTCCGCCTCCGCCCGCACCCTTACGAGTTCTGTGTGTATTACGATATCTAGTCGGTCTGTTTCAGGAGGCTCGGGGGCACGTGCAGCCGGGGCCTTGATCAACGTCTTGTAATCGATCGTTTCCCCACGCGGCCGTTCCCTTCGCACGATGTCCAAAGCCGAATCCAAGGGTTTCACCCTCGTCCCCTCCGTGCTCGATCGGTTGATCGACGATCGCCCCGGCGCGCTGAAGGACCCGGTGCAAAACGTCGCCCAGCTATTTCGCGATCTGAAAAACGCCGTCCGCCGCGATCTGGAGAATCTGCTCAATACCCGCTGGCGCTGCACCGCCTGGCCCCCCCATCTCACCGAGTTGGAACAGTCGCTGGTTAATTACGGCATCCCCGATTTCACCAGCAGCGAGCTCCGCGCCGCCGAGGATCCTGACGCACTATTGCGGACGATCGAACTGGCCATCCGCCGCTTCGAGCCGCGCCTCAAGCACGTTCGCGTCGAACCGCTTCCCGGAGACGTGGCGACCGATCGCGCTCTGCGATTCCGGATCGATGCAACCTTGTCGGTCGATCCGGTCGAGGATAGAGTGTTGTTCAGTTCCAGGCTGGAGCAGGCGACGGGCAATTTCCAGGTCGAGTGAGATCCGGCGTGAGCGACGAACTGCTCCCCTTCTACAATCGCGAACTGGAATTCATTCGCACCAGCGGCGAGGAATTCGCCAAGAAATATCCGCGGATCGCCGGACGCTTGCAGCTTACGTCGACCGGCAGCCAGGATCCCCACGTCGAGCGGTTGCTCGAGGGCTTCGCCTATCTTTGCGCGCGGATTCGCCACAAGCTCAGCGACGATTTCCCGGAGATCACCGACGCGCTTCTGAATATCCTCTACCCGCACTTCGTCGCCCCCACCCCATCGATGGGCATCGTCGAGTTCCAGCTCGATCGCGCCCAAGGGGAGCTGACCGGCGGCTACGAGGTTCCCCGCCACACGGCGGTCGAGACCGAGCCGGTCGATGGCGAACGGTGCCGCTTTCGCACCTGCTACCCGATCCGACTCTGGCCGTTCGAGGTCCAATCGGCGGCCCTCCTGGCCCGCCCGTTCGCCGCACCCTCGACTCCGCGCTCGGCCGGCTGTCCCGGCGCGTTGCACATTCAATTGTCCGCCTTCAGCCGCGCCGTTCCCTTCGACAAGTTCAAGTGCGACTCTCTGCGGTTCTTCCTGCACGCCGGCCAGGCTCAAAACGCCTTCAAGCTATACGAATTGCTGTTCAGCGATTCCGTCGAGATCGTGCTGGCCGCGTCCCCGAACGATCCTCGCCCCATCGTGCTCGACAAGCGCTCCCTGCGGCCGGTCGGCTTTGCCCGCGACGAGGGGATGGTTCCCTATTCCGCCCGTTCGTTTCTGGGCTACCGCTTGATGACGGAGTTGTTCTCCTTCCCGGAGAAATTTCTGTTCTTCGACCTGGCCGACGTCGATCTTTCCCGCCTGCAAGGGGCGCAGAACAACCTCCATATCTACGTATTCCTCGACCGCACCGCTCCGGAACTGGCCCATACCGTCAGCCGCGAATCCCTCCGGCTCGGTTGCGCCCCGGTGGTCAATTTGTTCCCGCTCCGGGCCGACCCCTTCGTCCTGGCCGAAACCCAGACCGAATATCGGATCATCCCGGATGCCCGCCGCCCGCTGGCCCTCGAGATTTATTCGATCGACGACGTTGCGGCCACCTCTCCCGACGGGGACCAGGTGAAGTACGCTCCGTTCTACTCCTTCAAACACGCGGCCGACCGCGCCGACCAGCAAACCTTCTGGTACGCCACCCGCAAGCAGAGCAGCCGCCAGCAGGAGGGAGTCGATGCCGATCCCGGCACGGAAATGTACCTCTCGCTGGTCGATCTTGCGTTCTCGCCTCGAGCGCCGGCCAACCACACGATCGAACTGCAGTTGACCTGCACCAACCGCGAGCTTCCCCGCCGGCTGCCGTTTGGCGGCGGCCGGCCGGAGCTGGATCTTCCCGATGGACGCGGTCCGATCGTTCGGATCGCGTGCGTTACGCCGTTCACCCCCACGCTCCGTCCGCCGCTCCGCGAACGCGCCTTGTGGCGGGTGATTTCGCACCTTTCGCTCAATCACCTCTCCCTGGCCGACGCCGAGGAAGGGACCCTCGCCCTGCGCGAAATTTTGAAGCTCTACAACGTCTCTGACGCCCCCGCCGCCCGCGACATGGTTCAGGGTGTGCTCGAAGTTGCCAGCCAGCGCGTTGTCGGACGGATCGGCGGAGGCGCAGGCGGCTTTTGCCGCGGCCTGGAACTCCGCTTGCTCTTGGACGAGGAGAAGTTTCTCGGCAGCGGCGTGTACCTGTTTTCCGCGGTGCTGGATCGCTTCCTGGGGCTGTACGTGTCGATCAATTCATTTTCCAAGCTCGTCGCCACCACCAAACAGCGACAAGGTCAAAGGGAACCGTGGAGATGGCCACTACGGGCGGGCGAACGGATCCTGCTGTAATCGACACGTTGCTGGCCGAACCCTATCGGTTCGACTTCTTTCAGGCCGTGCGGCTGCTCGAAAGCCAGGCCCGCCACGATGGCAGCGCCCAGCCGGTCGGCGACGCCGGTCCCCCGCGCCGGGAGGTCGTGAACTTCCGCGCCCAGGTTTCGCTCGGTTTCCCCGCCGGTTCGATCAGCGCCCTCCAGCCCTCCGCCCCCGCTGGCGACGGCGGTTCCGCCCCGGCGGAAATGACGGTCCCCTTTCTGGGCCTGGTGGGGCCCAGCGGCGTGCTCCCCGACCACTACACCCAGTTGGTCATCGATCGCTGCCACGTCAAGAACAAGGACTATACCCTTCGGGATTACCTCGATCTTTTCCACCACCGGCTGATTTCACTCTTCTACCGCGCCTGGGAAAAGTACCGCTTTCCGTTTGCCTACGAGCGCCGCCGTCTCGCCGGCGATCCCGAGCGAATCGATGACTTCAGCTTTGCCCTTTCGGCGCTCGTCGGCCTGGGAACCTCCGGCCTGCAAGGGCGGCTCGCCTTCGACGACGACGCCATCGTTTACTACGGTGGGCACTTCGCCCACTACCCCCGGTCGGCCATCGCCCTCGAGGAAATTCTCAACGATTACTTCGAGATTCCCGTCGAACTGGAGCAGTTCCGCGGTCAGTGGTTGTACTTGAGCGACGATGAATTGTCCTGGCTCTCCACCCCCAAGCATCCCGCTGGCCTCAACCAATGCCTCGGCGTCAGCGCGATCGCGGGCAATCGGGTTTGGGACGTGCAGAGCATGTTCCGGCTTCGCCTGGGACCGTTGGACTATCGGCAATTCCTGGAATTCATGCCGATCGGTCGGCGGCTGTTGGAAATCTGCCAGATGGTCCGACTTTATGTCGGTCAGGAATTCGATTTCGACGTCCAAGTCTTGCTAAAAGCCCGCGATGTGCCGTATTGCAAGCTCCCCGCTACTCCGGCCGATGCCTCGCGCTTGGGCTGGAACGCCTGGATCCACGCCTCCCCCTTCGACCGCGACGCGGAAGACGCGGTTTTCCGACTGGACCACGTGTGAATCGTTGCGGCCGCCGGTGAAATTTCTTAATGACCGACGAACGCCATGATGATCTCGATCAGAATCAGCAAGATCACGATCACCTCTAAGAATTCCGTCCGATACGTCGCCGATTGATCCGACACGACCTGGTACACGCTCTCCACCACGTCCAAAGACCGTTCGATGCTCCGTTCCCATTCGGCGAGATGGAACCTCTCCGCCAACAACCGGTAGACCCGCGCCAGGTACTGATCCCCGACCAGTTTAAGCGCGTTGCCTGTCCGCTCGAACAGCCCATGGGCTTCAATCCTCAGCTCTCCCAGCGCCCGCAACGGCCGATCGTGAATTCGCCAGAACGGCAGCCACGAGCGCGCCAGGGGATGGATCAGGCGATAGGCGTCTGCCAGCCGGCCGTCCAAGAGGTCGTCGATGAACCGCAACTCCAGCAATTGCAAGTTCGCGAATTCCACCGCTTGCAATGTTTCTTCGCAATCCTGGTCGACCAGCACCGCCGCCGACCAACCGGGCAGGAACAGGTCGTCCGGCCCGTAGCTCAGATGGAATTGCGTCGATTGCGCGATCTGTGCCTGGCTCAATCGGCTCGACTCCAAGCCGGCCAGCGCCGCGAGCCAATCGGCATGGTCTCGAAGCAATTTCTCCAGCGGCGGCAACTGGGGATCCCGCGGCAATTGAAACACCACGTACTCCTCCGCGAGCGCGCTGATCCGCGGATGGACGATCGCCTCCTGCAAATCGTGATACAGCCGCTCGGCCGCCCCGCGGGCCGCCTGCAGGAACGACTCGGAGTCGGCGAGGCTCCCAGCCAGACTGACCAGTTTCGAGGCCGGAAGCGAAAACGGGACGTGCATCGTCACGCTTGCCCCGCCGAAATCAAACAGCGTGGCCTCCGTGGCCGCCGTAACCGTCCCTAGTTCCGAAAGCGATAGCTGCACCCCCTCCAACGCATACCGCAACGGCGCCGGTCGATAGGTGACCGAGGATGGCGTCCTGCGGCGGCGGCTTAACGACTGCAACTCGGCCGGCGCCAGTTCGGCCGCTCGTTCCAGCTTGATCTCATCTCCCCAGTCGAACGCCACGAACAGGTGCAGCACGCCCGACAGCGTCGTCCCGGCGAAAGCGTTCCCTCCGACGCGATCCGCGGCCTCTGCCTCCATAATGGTCGTCGTCCGCGAGAATTACCGGCCCAAAATCTTATCCATCCGCCGCGAAATATCCGCCAGCACTTCTTCGCCCCCCCCTCCCACTTCGGCCGTCGCCCACCCGTGGTAGCCGACTTCGTCAAGCGCCTTGAGCACTTCCGGCCAGTCTTCCGTCCCTTCGCCGATCGCCACCCACTTTTTGTTGCCGGCGTGATAGCCCTTGAAGTCGAATTTCAGCATCCGCTTGCCCAGCTTGCGAATCCACTCCGCCGCCGGCACGCCATACTTGAGCATATTGCTGCAATCGAAATATGCCCCCACCGTGGGCGTCTGAAACTCGTCGACGTACTTCACCAATTGCTCGGGCGTCGTGAGAAAGTCGTTCCACACGACCTCAATGGCGATTTTCACTCCCAGCTTGTCGGCCAGCGGCAAAACCTTCCGCACCTCCGCCTGCGATCGGTCCCACACCTGCTGGAAGTTTTCCGTCTCGGCGTTGGATACCTTCCCCGGCACCAACAGCACCGTGTCGCCGCCGTAAAACTTGCAATCCTCAATCGCCGTTTTCAAGCCGGCCAACCCTTTGGCGCGCACGGCGGGATCCGGATCCGAAAGCCGCTGGTTCCAATGGATCGAAT
>JALHPA010000261.1 GCA_022842745.1 Pirellulales bacterium | reverse complement strand
GGTTGCTACAATGGATTCCGGTACACACTCTGGCCGACCGCGCGCCTCCCCGCGCGCCGTTTCCGATCGTCGATTTTCAAGGTCGTTGGCATGATTCGCCTGGTCTCCTACACCTCCCGCTGGCGATGGATCGCCCTCTCCCTCTTCTCTGGACTCCTGGGCGTCGGATTGGGCTGGTCCGCGCTCGGCCAGTTCCGCCTCGTGACCGAGCGGCCGGAAGACCGCGCCAAGCGCTACGATGAACTAGCCGCCGATGTCGGCCATCTCGAGCAACAGGGCCTGATCCTCAAAAAGGCCGTCCAACTCGTCCGACCCACCGTCGTCCATATCGAGGCCGACAAGTCCGAAACCAGCGGCCGCGTCCGCCGCGACGTGGAAGAGGCTGGCTCCGGCACGATCATCGAGCTCAATTCAAAGTTCTACGTCCTTACCAACCGCCACGTCATCCGCTCCGCCGCGGTCAAAAGCATCCGCGTCAAACTCTCGGACGGCCGCGTCATCAACCCCACCGCCGTCTGGTCCGATCCCGGCACCGATATCGCCGTCATGGCCATCCCCGGCCCGGAATTGCTCCCCGCCCGCTTGGGCGACAGCGACAAGGTCGACATCGGAGACTTCGTCCTCGCCGTCGGCAGCCCCTTCGGCCTCAGCCAGTCCGTCACCTTCGGCATCATCAGCGCCAAAGGCCGCCGCGAGCTGGATCTCGGCGAAGGAGTCGAATACCAGGACTTCCTCCAGACCGATGCCGCCATCAATCCCGGCAACAGCGGCGGACCACTCATCAACCTCCGCGGAGAAGTCATCGGCATGAACACCGCCATCGCCAGCCAATCCGGCGGAAACGAAGGCATCGGGTTCAGCATCCCCATCAATATCGTCATGGTCATCGCCCGCCAATTGGTCGAACGCGGCGCCGTAGCGCGGGCATACCTCGGCGTAAAGTTGGACGGCAGCTTCAACCCCACCGTCGCCTCGCAGCTCGGTCTATCCCGGCCCACGGGCGCTCGTGTCGTGGGCATCGTCGCCAATTCCCCGGCTGACCGGGCCAAGATCCAGATCGACGACGTCATCCTGGAAATCAATGGCGTTCCCATCGACGACGACACCCACCTGGTCAGCGTGGTGGCTCTGACCGAAGTCGGCAAGGAACTCCCCCTCGTCATCCTCCGCGACCGCAAACCGCTCCGCCTCACGGTCAAAGTCGGCAACCGCGGCGCCTTCGAGCCAGCCAAGCCCCCCCGCGAATAGCGCCGGCTCAATGCCGGCCGATTCCCGCACCCGCACCCGCGCACCAGCCACCCGCAACGGTGCCTGACGACGGCTCAATCTCATTTTCAACCCATCAGCCGGAATGCCTCAGCATCCCGCGCGCAAACACGAGCGTCCCCCCGTCAACGCCTCCCCTAGCGGCTTCTCAACTCCGAACGGATCTCCTGGGCCATAACTCCCCGCCCCAAAGGGGTGCCCCGCGAAAGCCCTCGACAACGCCCAGGGCAAACTCCGCTAAAACTCTCGCCCCAAAGGGGCGCCCGACGATAGCCCAGGGCCGAGCGCCGTCCTCCACAGGCGGAAAAGGCGCCGCCCTGGGATGGGCCGAGGCAACGGTCACGCGGAACATGTTCGCCGCGATTCTCGACCGCATTGCAAGGCTGGCGATTCCGCCGCCGCTGGTCACGTGACGTGATTCGGGAGCGGATCCAAGAGTGGGATATAGGAGGTTCCCCACGGAGCAGGTCTGCGCGTACCCAGTCTTGACCAGTGGAAAACACACCGGTTAGTCGCCATTCCCTACCCTACGGAGCGGCCTGTACCAGACGAGCAACGACAAGATCTCAAAGAATCCGCTCGTGATTGATGCAGGGGAACCCGACGAGTTAAAATGGGCAGACTCCCCCGCCTGGAGCGATTCCAGGCACAGTCCAAATGGGAAATATCGGGTTAAAAATCTCCATATGTGGTGGAGTCTTCTAATGCGCGCTCTCGCACTTCGCTGCGGATTCGGCCTAATTTTCCTGTTGCTCAACCCGCCGGGGTCGCTCGGTCAGACGCGCACTTGGCTGAACCTGCCCGGGGCCGACTTCGACAACCCCGCATCGTGGACCCCCCTCGGAACGATGGGCCCCGGCCAGATCGCCCGCTTCGCATCTGCGTCCTCCACGACGCTCGACGTGCGGATGCCGGCGGGCGTCCACGAAGTCGACGACCTCTTCGTCGAACGGGGCCGCTACCGCTTCGTGCGCGACACGGCGTCGGAGTGGATTCTGTATACTTCTCGATTTAGCCAGTTTGACGCAGACCTTCATATCGGCACGAGCCCGGCGGGCGCGGCCGTGGTGGAACTCGTCGGCGGGGAGATGCGTGGCGACCTGGTCGCCATCGGGAACGAGCCAGGGACAAGCGCCACGGTGACCCTCACCGACGGCGGGCTCGAGTTCGACGAGCGGATCGAGATCGGCGCCCAAGGGGGTAACGGCGCTCTGGTCGTCGGGAACGGTTCGAGCCTGTTCACGCCGATGACCGACTCCCTCGCGGTCGTAGGGGCCAACGCGGGGAGCGGCCTGCTGCACGTGCTGTCGGGCGGTCAAGTGAACGTCTTCGTTGACTTCTTCCTCAAGTCGACCGGCGAGCTGCGGGTCAACAGCGGGGGCGAGGTACGCACAAGCCCCCTGTTCATGTGGGGCGACGCAACGACGATCGTCCGCGGGCAGGCGAACATCGGCCAGATCGCGGCTGGATTCGAGGGGGACGCCACCGACAAGTGGACCTTCCGAGTCCTCGACGGGGGGCAACTCGAGACCTTCAGTTCTACTCTCGCGGGCATGGTCCCTGGGGATACCGACGCTGGTTGGTTCCAGATCCGCGGGATCGACAACCTGATCGGGCCCGACGTCGAGTCGCGGGTCCGCGTACGCACTAGGCTCACCGTCACTAGCGCGATCGACGACTTCGAGGTCGACGCGCTCGGAGTCCTCGCCATCGATCCGGACGCGGAGCTCGATGTCAACGGAATCGTGAAGTTGCTTCCCAAGGGGCGGATCGAGGTCGACGCCGACCAGCTTCAGCTCGCCAGTCCAAGCGCTCTACAGTGGACCGGCGGCACGCTCGAACTCCGCGGCCCCTACGAGGTCACCACTGCGCCGTCGACGATCGCGCCGCTTGGCGGAATCGTCGTCGTCGGCGCCGGCCGGACGCTGGTCGCAAGCCCCGTCGTGCGGAATGGCACGCTCGACGTGGCCGGGGGCCGGGTCGAAAGCGGGCCGGCGGAGGTCCGCGACTTCGGCACGCTGCGCGTCAGCGGCGCGACGGGCCGGTGGCTCGGCGGCGACCTGGACACCACCGGCGCGCCGGGCGTCGGCGCGCCGCGGATCGAGGTGCAGTCGGGCGCCGACGTATCGACCCTCGCCGCGCGGCTCGCGACCGACTCTGGCGAGCGCGTGAACGTCGTCGTCGAAGGGACCGGTACGAAGTGGGACGCGACCTTCTTCCAGCTCGGCAGTAACGGCGCCGGGCAAGCGACGATGGACCTGCTCGACGGGGCCGCGCTGTCCGTCAGCGGCGAACTCGACGTGAACTCCACCGGCACGCTGCGGATGCGTTCGGCCTCGGCCTCGGTCCAGCGGCTCACGGTCGAGGGGAGCTTGGTCCCCGCCGCCGGCGCGCTCGGCACAGGCCCGATCACCGCCACCGCCGCCAACCAGGTGTTGCCAATGGGGGGGCTCCGCGGCGGCGTCGACGTGAGGGGGACAATGACCCTCTCTGCGCTCGGCTCGACCCTCACCGCCCAGGGGGTCGTCGTCCAGCAAGGGGGCGACCTCACCGCGACGATCGCTGGCGGACCCGGCACCCACGTCGTCGTGCGCGACGCCGGCTCGACGTTGTCCACCTACAACACGGTCGACTACGAGATCGGCGGCACAGCCACGGGGACCGGCAAACTTCAGAGCCTCGCGGTCGAGAACGGCGGCGTGGTGACCTTCGGCCGCAACGCCTCGATCGCCCCCACGGCGACGAGCGGCTTCACGCTCAACCAAGGGACCGTCAACGCGCAGCAGTTCACCTCCGGCGGCGCTGTCGTGATCGGCGGCAGCGGCGCGATCAACGCCCGCTACTCGGGCCCCAGCGCGATCATCCCCGGCGGAGCGCTCACAATCGGCGACCCAACAGCGAGCACCGGCTTCTCGACGACTGGCGCCATTTCGACGCTCGGCCACACGCTCACGCTCCGCGACTCGAACCAGGCCGAGCTCGGCGCGACGACGACGCTTGGCCTCGGCGCCACGCCGGGAACGCTCGTCGCCGTAAACGGCCTGACGCTCGGCGCCGGCGAGACGCTCACCGGCTTCGGCCTCGTGGACACGCAGAACTCGCTCACCAACGCGGTGCAGAACGGCGGCTCGATCACCGGCACGGGCACGGCTACCCCGTTGACGTTCGCCGGCTACGTTACGGGGGATGGCGCCGTCGGCAACGTGGTGTTCAACGGCACGTACTCGCCGGGCGCAACGACCGTGAAGCTCGACGTCGGCGCCATCCAGTTCGGCCCCTCATCCACGTTGCTGATGCAGCTCGGCGGGCTCACTCCCGGCAGCCAGCACGACCAGCTGCTGCTTGGCCGCCCGCTGGTGGCCGGCGGCACGCTGCGCGTGGACGAGATCAACCTCTTCGCGCCGACCCTCGGTCAGGAGTATGACCTGTTCGACGGGACGATCCTCGGCCAGTTCGCGACGCTCGACCTGCCGCGGCTCGTGGCGGGGCAGTTCTGGGACGCCTCCGATCTGTACGCGACCGGGGTGATTCGCGTGATCGCGGGGATCACTGATCTCCATACCTTCATCGCCCCCTTTGGCGCCTTCGACGCCCCCGAGAACTGGTCCCCCCCCGGAACCCCCGCAGCCAACTGGCTCGCCAGCATTCCCAATAGCGGACCTTCCGCCAAAACCGTCGACTTCTCTGCCAATAGCACCGTCAATCGCCTGGTGATCGAATCCACAGGCGCAGAATCCCGCTTGAACCTCAATGCCGCCACCCTCACCGTTGCCGACAAGGTCCAAGTCCAGACCGGCGGCACGATCGCCCTCCAAGGCGGGTCCCTAGCGACGCCCCGTCTGGAGCTGAATGGCGGAACCCTCCAGCTATCCACCCTCAACTCCCAGCTTCCCAGCGTGATCGTCTCCCAGGGAGGACGCATCACTGTGGCGGCCTCCCCGCAGACCTTCGCCTTCCCCGCCTCGCTTGAATTCGCCGCTGGTGTGACCCATTTCGACCTCGCAGGCAGCCTCCGCCTGTCCGCCGGCTGGAAAGCCGACCCTGCCGCCTCGCTGGAAATCGCCTCAGGCGAACTCCAACTCCCTCCCCCCACCACCGGCCGCTATCCAAACCTCGAACTCGCCCCCGGCGCGCGGCTTCTCGTCCAGAATC
>JALHPA010000260.1 GCA_022842745.1 Pirellulales bacterium | reverse complement strand
GGGGGTGTAGTGGCCGGTGAAGGAGAGGGCGCCGGTGCGGGGGTCGACTTTGAAACAGGTGACGTGGTCGGCGCGTTGGTTGGCGCAGTAGAGGAAGCCGCCGCCGGGGGCGAAGGAGAAGCTGCGGGGGTAATTGCCGCGGGTCCATTCTTCTTGCAGGTATTTCAGGCGGTCGTCCGAACCGACGGCGAAGATGGCGATGCTGTCGTGCAGGCGATTGCCGGCGTAGACGAAGCGGCCGTCGGGAGAATAGAGAATCTCCGAGCAGAAGTTGCTGCCGGCGAATCCCGGAGGGAGGGTGGAGAGGGTCTGGCGGCTGGTAAGGCTGCCGGCAGCGGGATCGTAGTCGAAGAGGACGACGGTCGAGCCTTCTTCCTGGATCGAGACCAGCCAGCGGCCATTGGGGTGGAAGGAAAAGTGCCGCGGGCCGTCGCCGGGCGGAAGCGAAACGAACGGAGTGGGGGCGGGGGAGAGTTTGCCCGACCGGGGGTCAAATTTCCAGACGAAGATTTTGTCGAGGCCCAGGTCGACGTGCAGCACGAAGCGGCCGGCAGGGTCGGACTGGATCATGTGGGCGTGGGTCCGGTCGTGGCCGCTGATGGCAAACGATCCCGGGGGGGCATTTTTGGCCTGAGTGGGGCCAAGCTGGCCTGCGGGAGCTTGTACGGAGGTTGGCCGGCCCAGGCGGCCGTCGTCGAGAATGGGGAGGACCGCGATCGAGCCGCCAAAGTAGTTGGCCACGAACAGAAATCGCCCCTGGGGGTGGAGGCAAACGTAGGTCGGACCGGCGCCGCCGGAGGGAACCGTGTTGAGCAAACGGAGCGAGCCGTCGACCGGGTCCACGGCAAAGGCGCTGACCGTGCCGTGGTGGTCGGGACCGACGCGATCGGTTTCATTGGCCGAATAGAGGCGCGTGGCAGCGGCGTTCAGAGCCAGGCAACTGGGGCTTGTGCCTAGCTCGTGGATGCCTGCGGGGGTCAGAGCGCCGGTGGCCCGATCGACCTGAAAGAGGTGGATCCCGCGGCCATTGCCGGGGGGGAGATCGACCTGGGTCGGCAGGACGTTTTTGAGCGGGGAACTGAACGTGCCGACATAGGCCATGAGCGGCCGCTGGTCGGAATCGGGCGCGGCGGACTTGGAGTCGGGGGTTTTTGGATCGCCCGATGTTTCCGCGGCGCGGCCTAATTCCGCGTTATTTGCACCGAGGGGGAGCAGCGACGTGCCTGCCAGGGAGAGCGAGCCGGTCAGAAACGTGCGGCGCGAAGGGAGAACGTCGGACATATTAGCGGCGGGAGAAGGAATGGGTGAACGCTATAGGGAGCAGCCCGAAGCGACGGAGATTGTAATGGATGTCGACGGAAAGTCGTTGGAAAAAGGTGTCCGGGCCTGCAATGAATCTCACCAAATTGCCTATTTTTACAGTACAGGAGGCCCAATTTTTGCTACGTCAGGGATCGCAGAAGTATTTTTGGATTTTTTTCCCGAGATGCTGGACAGCGGTTAGAATTCTGTTAGTATGACAAACGTGAGAGGGAGATCGGTTCGGAAAAGCTTCATCGCAGACTGTCTGACATCCATCGTCGCGGTTGCCTGATCTTTTTCATCCTTCGGACAGAATTTCCAATCGGCCTCTTCTCTGTTCCGGCCCCGCCGTCTTACGCAAGTGAGCGGCGGGGTTTTTTTATGCGCTTATTTGTTATGCGCCTGTTTTTATGCGAGTGTGGTTGGCGCGCCCCTTTTGGATGATGCGGTCTGCTGTGGGCCTGTTTGTGCGGCGCAGGTGTCGTGGCGCTTGAACGGGCGTTCGCATCAGGGATAATCGCGGGCAGCGTTTTTCTTTTTCAGCTGTCCCTTCGGCCGCACGTTGACGTTGGCGGCTAGCCACTGATATGGCGCATTCTGCGTGGCAACTTTCCGGGTATGAAGCGCGCACGCGTTTGGGGGGGCATCCCGCGCACTTGGACCTGCTTTACCCGGCGGAAGGCCTGGTGTTTTTTCCGGGGCATCATTCGCCGTGGCGGCTGTTTTCGGTCGATTTGCCCGATGTCGAGCCGAGCGCGGCGGGCAAGTCGCTGGAATTCCACGTCCGGGGTGACGACTTGATCGTTTCGTATCCGCGGACGAATAGCGGCGACGCGTCCGGGCAGTTGTATTGGCGGAAACGCATACAAGCGGCTGGCAGAGGGGAATTCGAAGGGGTGGAGGTGGTGGTTTCCGCGCAGACGTCGCTTTTGGACAGCGACCCGGCGATGCGCGTGCGGTCGCGGTTTCCGGCCGGGGAAGTCTTACACCTCAACGATCCTTTCGCGCCGCACAGCGGCATTCTTGAAGTGGGGATGGGGAACGACTCGCGGACGATCACGGCCGCGGAAGGGGCCGGCTGCTTTTTGTGCCGGCCGGCGGACCTGGAGATGAGCTATTTGGAGATTGTCCATCCGCTGGACTTCCGCGAATCGCTGTTGGCGAAGACGCTGGGGGCGGATGCGGCAATCGAGATTTCGCACCGGCTGTTCGGCGGCCGGCTGGAGAAGGGAGTCATCCTGCGCAGCCGGCTGTTGGGAGTGCTCTTGCCGCGGGAGGGGGATTTGGCTCTGGCCGAGGAGATTTACCGCCGATTTGCCGATTCGGAGCCGCCGCTGACGACGTGAAGCAGCGGCGTTGGCGGCGCAGAATCATTGTCGCCGCAGCGGCATTGAGGGGCAGATTGAACCAGCCGCTTTGAGTAACGCCAACCGCTGTGCGCGAACGATTGCCGCCGCTATGCCAACGGGCTGGTGGTGGCGTCTTGCGATTCGCTTTCCTCGAGGCAGCGGCAGAGGCTGGGGAGCAGCAGCCAGCAGCCGGCGGTAAACGCCGCCCCCGCCCCGACCAGGAGATTGAAGGCGGTGACCGAATCCCACCGCAGTTCCCAGTGTTCGTACCAGATTCCGCCAAGCCAGGTGGAACCGGAAGTCGCGAGGTTGGCGAGGGACATCAACAGGGCAAACATCGTACCGGCCGATTCGGCCAGGCAAGCGCGGGCGGCCAGATCAAGGATCGCCAGAAGCCCCAGCATGTAAGCGAATCCGACCGCCAGGGAGATCGCCGCGGCGGACGTTTCGTTTGTCACTCCCCAATAGGCCGCGGTGCTGGCGATGCCAGCCACGATCGAGCTGTGCAGCAGGGCGCGGGTGGATAGCCGCCGGCAAAGTCCGCCGTAGAGAAAACTGGCCAGGACGCTGCCAACGGAACTGATGGAGACGGTATCTCCATAAAACTGCTGGCTGAAATGGAGTCGCTCAGTGAAATGGAACTGCAGGACGGCGGAGGAGAAGGGGTTGAAATTCCACAGGAAGATAAACGCCCCCCCTGCCCAGGCCAGGCGGGAGCGGGCGGCGCGGCCGAGATGCAAGGCCGCGTGGGACCAGCCGACGGATTTGGACGCCTGGCGCGGTTCGCGAATCAAAATGCTGAGGACCAAGGTGATCGCGAGTGCAATTCCGCAAACGACGAATCCGAGGCGGGGTTCCTTGTGTTCGGTGACCCAGCCGCCGAACCAGCCGGCGAAAATGCTTCCGGCGTAAAGCGCGCCCCATTGCACGGACTGCATGACTCCGGTCAGGCCGCGGGGCTTGGCGCGCTCGACCAGCAGGGCATCGACGACGACATCCAAGAAAGCGACGCCGATCGTGGGGACTACGAGCAATGCAAACAACAACGTCACGTCCCCGCGCGGCACGGGATGGAGGGCCAGCCAGAGCAAGCATCCGCTGGCGGCGGCACTGGCCACAACGAGATAGCTCTTGCGGCGGCGGCCAACAAAGGGGACAAAATCGGTCAGAAGCCCATAGATCGGTTTGCACGACCAGGGGAGCGCCAAGAGGGCGCTAAAGGCGGCGATCTCGGCCACGCCCTGGCCCCACTGGTCGAGCATTGCCCGCACCGGCTGGGCGAGCAGGCCCTCGGTCGGTTCGGCGATGCCCTGGACGAAGTACATGGCGGCGAAGAGAGCGCCCAACCGCCAGGTTTCGATCCGAGCGTTGTTGGCCGACTGCGGCAAATGACTCTCCCTGGGCGGCGCAGTGCGGTCCTGTGCGTGGTCCAATAGCTGCCGGCGGTTATCGGCGGCTCTTCAAGAAGGCCAGCAGATCGGCCAGCTCTTGTGCGGTCAATTGCTTATCGAGACCGGCAGGCATGACGGAAACCTGGCTGGGATCGATCGATTCGATTTCGCCGCGGGGAATTCGGACTTCCTGATCCGGCCCGGTGGCCAGACGGATTTCGTCGGCGGTTTCTTCCCGCACCACTCCGTTGTGGGTGCGCCCGGATTCCAGCAGGACGCGGACCGACTCGAAACTGCGAACGAGACTGGCGCTGGGGAAAAGGACCGCTTCGAGCAAATCGCGATCGGAGCGGATCTTGCCGATGCTGGTCAGGTCTGGGCCGACGTTTCCGCCCACGTAGCCGATGGCATGGCAGGAAAAGCAAGCGGCTTTGGAGCTATGGAAGACCAGTTGCCCGCGGCGGATATCGCCGCTGGGGAGCCGGGCGAGGGTGGATTCGAGGATTTGGCGCTGTTGGGCGGCGTCCTGATTGAGGCTGGCGAGCAATTTGTCGCCGGCGGCGCGGATTTCCGGGCCGAATTGGGCCAGCGCCGGCTGGAGCACGTCCGCCCGGAGTGCCGACTTGACGCGGCTGGCAGAGAGGGAAGCGAGAAGTGCGCGGCCCAGTTCCGCATCGTGGCTGGCGGCAAACAGCGGGAGGAGACGGTCCAGTTCGATCGGACCGACGTGGCGCAGGGATTCGCCCAACCGGGACAACTCGGCAGTGTCGAGGCGCGCGCGGGTCAGGGCTTCGCAGGCGAGGGCGCGATCGGCCGCGGAGCGGTCTTCACCCAAGGCGGCCAAAGCCAGATCGAACCAGGCCGCTGCCGGCTGTTTGACCGAGGGAGGGAGCGCGGCCGCGGCGAGCAGGCGGATGTTTTCCGGCCGCGACTTGTCGCCCGCCAAGGCCTCCAAACGGCTGGCGAGCGCTTGGGCCGGAGGCCCTTCAAGCCGGAAGTTGCGGGCGGCGACGAGCAACGGTTCGAGATCGTCGGCGGGGGCTTGTTCGATACGCCGCGCAAGGGCCGTCGCCCAAGCGTCCGGCGCATGCTTCAGGCGTGCGGCGGACATTCCCTCGAGGACGAGCCGGAGGGTAGAGGAGGAGGACTGGGGATCGTCAAGTTGCTCCGCCAGCATGGTTTGGATGGCCGGGGAGGAGGCAAGCTGGGCGAGCTTGTCTCGCAGTGCGGCGCGCTGGGGCGGGGGGAGTTCGGCACTGATTTGAGCGCGGAGGATGCGGGCGACGTGGTTGCCCCAGTCGGGATGGCGGCCGACGATCCACCAGGCGGCGTCGCGGAGGGGGGCATCGGCCGAGGAGAGTTCGCGGGTCGCGTGTTCGG
>JALHPA010000259.1 GCA_022842745.1 Pirellulales bacterium | reverse complement strand
GCTTGCAGCCGGTCCGCGGCCATTCGCCGTGACTCTGCCACCAGGGTGGACTCTAGATGATGAAATAACGGGGCGGAGGCGTGATCGAGGCTGTCGTTGGCCAATGCCTCGCGAATGACCCGGTCCAGGTCGGCGCGGCGAGCGACCAGCCGATCCCACTCGACGCGGAGGTGGCTTTGACGCTCGAACTCTTTCCGGTCGGCGACGCCTGCGGCCGAGAGCAGTTTGCGTCGCCGCCGCGCGACCAGGCGGCCACGCCGATCGATCGATCCGCGCAAGCGGCGAAGTCTCGACAGCCGGCGGTCGAGTGTCTCGCGTCGGGCAACGAGGTCTTCCTCGGTTCGCAGCGCGCGCCGCAGTGCGCGGAGCGTTTCCAAGGGTCCGGTGGGCGAAGCGGCGTTGGCGGCGGGCCGTTCCCAACCGGCATCGGCGCAAAGCTGGTCGATGCGCGTTGCAAGCGCCGCGAGTTCCTTCTTTTTGCGGTCGAGGTCCTCGCGGGCCTGGTCCGACTGGCGCTGCAATTGTTGCCAATCGGCCGCCTGCTGGGCCAATTGGCGGACGCGGGCGGGGGTCCAGTCCGTGGGGAGATCGAGGCTGGCCAGCGCTTGTTCCCACCGGCGGCGGGCTTTGCGGTAGTCGTCGTGGGCGGTTTTGGCTCGCTCCCGCAGGGCCTGCCATTCCTGCTCGGCGGTGGTCTGCCGGGCATTGGCAGGAAGCAAGTCCTCGAGGGCCTTGAGCTCCGCTTCGGCGGCTTGCAAGCGGCTGGTGAGCGAGCCTCCCCCTTGCGGGAGCGATTCGTCCAGCTCGTCACGTTCTTGCTTGGCGGAGGTGATTTGTCCCTCCAGCATCGCCAATTGCTTATCGAGCGACTCGAGGTTGTCTTCGGCCGTCTTTTCCAACCAGTATTTGCTTAGGATAGCGCCGCCTGCACCCAGCGCTCCAAAAATCACCATGGGCCAGCGGGCGGGGCCAAGCATTCCGCTTCCCAGGACCAGGCCGGCGAGGACCAGCCCCCCCCCGACGACGACGAACGCGCCGAGCACGCAGAGCACCCACAGCGGCAGCACCTGGCGCAGCTCCTGATCGGCCAGGTTTTCCGTGGTTTCCTCCTTATGCAGGGCTAACTGGTCGAGGCGATCGTCCAACTGCAACCGGCGGCGGTAGGCGGCGACCAGTTCGCCCTGCCGGGCCAGGGCCGTAGTCAGGTCGGAGTTTCCACGGCCGGCGAGGACGGTTTGCATTTGCCGCCGCTCGTGGCCTTGCGCGTCTCGATGGCTGACGATCTCCTGCCGGGTGATTTTGGAGCGGCGTCGCGTCTCGCGGAGGGCGGCCGCCGGAGCGCGCAAGGCAAGCAGATTGCGGGGCGAAAAGCCGGTTGGGGCGGGAGCGGTGGGATTGCCGGAGAGGCCAAGGCGCTCGCGCTCCTGCTGGACCCGCTTGTCGAACTGAGCGACTAGTGCCGCGCCTTCGCGAACCTGTTGTTCGAGCGTGGCCAGCCAGGCGTCGTGTTCGGCGAGGGCTTGGATGCGGGCCGATTGCCGCCAGAGGCGGTCCTGGGGGGAAATGGTGGTGCGATCGGCGCGAAGGCGTTTGTGCGAGGTCGCCAGTTTTTTGCGCCGACGGCGAAGACGGACGAGCGACGTTTCGAGGGCGCGCATGCGGGCCAGGGCGTCCGGCGGCAGATCTGGGATCGAACCCAATCCGGCAAGCCGCTCGTCGATCGCTTGCCGCTCTTGCCACGGCTCGCGGACCCGTTCGACCGCCTCAAGCCGGGCGAGCTCGCGGGCAGCTTCCCGATGCTCCTCGTCAACTGTCGCCAGTTCGGCGTCCAACGACGAGCATTCCTGGTTCAACCGCGCGTACTGATCGGTCGCGGCGGCGGCCTGCCGGGCCGAGTCGAGCAACCGGCCGCGGCGGGCACGAAGTTCGGCGATTTGGCCTTGCTGGCCGGTGGGGGAGAGTAAGCGTTCGCGCCCGGCCGCCAATTCCTCAAGCGCCTCGCCCAGCGAGCGGCGGCTGATGCCGGTCGAGAGATCGGCCAGCATTCGCGCCGCCTCGCTGCCGGAGAGCGTGCCGAGTTCCTGCATTTCGTCCAAGCCGACGGCGAAGACGTTTTCAAATACGGCGCCGTCGATACCGTCAAGGAGATCGTCCAGTTGCGTCGAGGGCCAAGGATGGTCGTCGACCGAGACGTCCAGCCATTCGACTCGATCCGCATTGGCCGGGGCGCCATCAATGGATTCGGGCGATCGCAGCCGCCGCGCGATACGAACCCGAGACTGAGAGCGCGTGCCGACGAGCGTCCCGCCGGAGGGGCCTCCCTCGCGGTCGATCAGGTAGGCTTCACGCTTGGGAGTGAAACCGTACAGCACACCGCGGCAGAACTCGAGCAAGGTGGACTTGCCGGCTTCGTTGGGTCCGAAGAGGACGTTCGGCCCTGGACTGAATTTCCCCAGGTGAAGCTTTCGCCAGACCCCGAACCGGTCGATGGTGAGCTCGTCGAAATTCATGAGCGTGTCTCCTCCGGGACCAGCAATTCGACTCCCAGCCAGGCGGCTTCCGCCAAGGCGCGGTCGCGCGCCGCCGCACGGTTGAACGACAGGATATCCACAAGCGGTTGGTCGAACGATTGCCAATAGGAATCGACCCGCGAGGGCGCCTGGCCCCGACGGCGCAGGTCGGCCAGGGCGCGGGCATAATCCGCCGCCACATTTTCGGCTTCCAAGAGCAAGGGGGGGGCAACGGGGGGAGGGTCGATCTCCAGGCCCGCGATATGCACTTGCGCCCAGCCGCCGAATTCCGCTCGCAGTCCCGAGAGCCAATGTTCGCAGCGAGCCAGCAGGTCGGCGCGAGAATGCCGCCAGGCCGCGGCCAACCGCCAGGAGATCATCAACGGGATTCGGGGGTTGTTCTCGCATGCGCGGAGGGCGCCAGCGTGCAACTCGGCGGCAATATCGGCGGAATCGAAAGATTCAGGCAGCGTTAGCGTCAATCGCTCGTAGCGGACGACGTCGCTGGCCAGCGGTCGGAGCGAGGCCGTCCCACTCGCGTCGACCTCGACCAGCGTGCAGCCGCGGACGCCGGTTTCGTCGAAATTGCGCCCCTGAGGAGCGCCGGCATGATGGATGACCGGAGAGTGCGTCCCAGGCAAGGTAGGCTCGTGCTCACCCCCCAAGGCCCAATAGTGAATTTCCCCGGCGAAGTGCCGAGGGTCGGGGGCGTCGGCGTAGGCCGCGAAGATCCGATAAGCGCCCGATGCGGACGGGATCAGCGGCGGTTGCGGACTGTCCGGGGAGGGATTCCAACTGTGCCCGCAGATCTCGACTCCGGCGGCCCCGGACAAGGGCCGGTGGTACCGCTCGACGTGCGTGGAGGGAAATAGGTGGAGATTGGAGGGCCAACGCTCCAAGGGACGGATGTCGCAGGCGGCCTCGGCGGCGCCCAACGCCCAATAAACGTCGATGCCCCGCTCGCGCAGGCGCTCGAATTGATCGCGCAGAAAGGCGGTTCCCCTCGGTCCGGCTCGATGGGGATCGACCAGATCGCCGCAGAGAAGAACGAAGTCGACTTGTTCGCGCAGCGCGGCGTCGAAGACGTTGGCCGCGGCACGGTAGGGCGCGTCGAGCAATAGGGATCGCAGACTCTCCGGAATTTCCACCAGGCCGCCGGGGGGCAACTCGAGATGGAAGTCCGACGATTGCAGAAATCGGAATGGGCGAGCCGACATGGCGCCTCCATGCGCAAAAACGAAAACAACGCCGCCACCGGGAAAATTCCTCGGAGCGGCCAATACCCGGAACTTGCCTTGACTGCGCAGCCTAGCAAAACAGGCAAAATGACGCTACGCCGATTGCCCAAGGTCCGGTATCGACCGTGCTAGCTCACTTGAGAATTTACTCGACAGTTTACTCGACGACCGGCGTGACGATTTCAAGCAGCTCGACGGCGGCCTCGCCATTGCATTCGATGACCGCGGTGCGGCCGTAGGTGGCCTGGTCGGGGCGCATGGTGAACATCTGGCAAAGATCCGGCCCCGGCCGCACGCGCCACAGTTGCAACAGGTGAATCTTGCGAAGCACGCCGTGCTCGATCAGCACCCGGCCCAGCGGCAGCTTTTGGCTTTCGATCGCCTGCCGGACTGAAGCATCGACAATTCCCAGGTTGATCCGCACGATTCCGAATTGCACGACGGCGCCATCCGATTGGCGGCGGAGGAGGATCTTGCGGGCATAGCGGTCGCCGTCGGTGCGAGTCTCGAGCACCTCGACATCGACCGGCCCGCCGTGGAAGTTCTCCACGGTTACGGTCATGTGGTGCTCATGGTGGAGCAGGGCGCGGTAGACGGGGGGGGTGTCCGCGCGGGCTACCGATTGGAACTGCCCCAGGGCAGCCGCATCGGCATAGAACAATCCAATCAGCGATTCCAATTCCAGCGTCACACCAGGAGTCGAACGCACGGCTATGTCCGGGGTTGGATCAACGAAGCGGCGCGGCTGGACCAATTGGCAAATTATGTACCGCCCGTCGCTGGGAGCCAAGCGGGAGGCGCCGGGGGATCGCTCGGCGTTGGTTCTCTCTGAGCCGTCCGCGGTACCGCGACCCCCGTGGTTCGCCGTATCGGCGACCCTGGGATTGGACGCGGTTCGAGGGTACATTGCGCCCTGGCAGGCGGCGGTTCGGGATACCGTTCCGCAGCGGCGGCTGTCCGGCACGGTACCATGGACCGCCGAAACCAGCGTTTACCCATTTGCAAGGAAATAAAGCTCCATGTCGAAACTTACCGTCGAGGGAGTCGGCGATTTTGAAGTTCCTTCCGGGACCCGGCTGGTTAACGCGCTGGTCGACGTGGCCAAGATCGACCAGTTGCATGCCTGCGGGGGGAACGCCCGTTGTACGACCTGCCGGGTCGAGTTCGTATCGGGCGAGCCAGAACGGATGACGCAGGCGGAGAAGGACCTGCTGGCGGCGCGGGGATTGAACGGGGTGCGGCTGAGCTGCCAGATTCTCTGCGAACAAGACATGGCGGTGCGGGCGATCAGCCGATTCGCGGGGAGCGGCCGGGTCGACGCGGGGAAGCGTCCGGCCGACGACATCCAGCCGACGCCGGTGGTGTGGACGAGTAAATGACGGCAGGACTTGGAAAAAAGGTGTCAGGAACCGTTTCCGGCCGTTCGCAAAAATAAGGTTCCCGACACCTTTTTCGACGATGACGCTGTTGTACGCCGACCGCCGTTTTCAGGACCACAACACGGGGCAGCATCCGGAGCGCGCGTTGCGGCTCGTTCAGATCGAGCGGCAGTTGGAGCGGTCGGGGCTGGATGCGCGCTGCACGCGGCCCGCATGGCAACCGGCGACCGACGAGCGGCTGCTGCGGGTCCACCAGCCTGGATATCTGGCGGCGCTCAACCAATTCGAACAGGCCGGGGGGGG
>JALHPA010000258.1 GCA_022842745.1 Pirellulales bacterium | reverse complement strand
TCTTCCTCCTATATATTAACTCATCGGCCCGTGCAAAAAATAGATCGCCTCCCTCTTTCACTGTAATCGCATCAAATCGCTGACACGAATCGCCCTCGCGACGATCGAGAACACGGTCGAGCATCGTCATGAAAGGAAGGCGTGGGCAGGGAATCAGGTGCGATCTCGCCCTCGGCACGGACGATCAGCCCCTACTCTGCCATACGGGCCGGTGAGATTTACGCCGCCTGGCGTGAATACGACTTCAGCAACCCGCCGAGCCGCGGCCGGCAGCGGATATCCGTCAGCCTCGGCACCTCCTTTTTCTCGGTCGCCGCACGGCGCTTTATCTCCTTCGTCGTCGGCGGGCGGATCAGCACTTCGTTGTCGCGACCTTGGTGTGGCCTATCGGTGTGATAATGGGTCAAATCACGCTCGCGCCCCTGTTAACCCACCGCCGATTTTTCCGAAGAGGGTTGCTGATCGTCAGAGCCACCGAAACGGTCGCGGAATCACCAAGCTATTCCAGCGAAACGAGTTGCGGCGCGAGAAAAAGAGAGTATTGTTACGGAGAGGGTTGGTTTCGGGGAGCTTTTTGAATTTCTACGGGTTCCGCCCGCACACCGGTTAACGCCTGGCCCCGAGAGATCGGCCGCCGGGCGTTTCGCGTTTCTGGCCTTTCCTCGCAACGGTTTGTGCAAACTTGGCGGCTTGCCTCGGCATCTCTGTTTGGAGAGACTGCTGTTGGCGTGCGGAAGGAAGCCACACCGTTCTCTTCGCACCCAAAATTACCTTAAAACCCTCGGAATCTCTGGTTAGCAGACCCGTCTGTGTTAACACGGCTGGTCCTTTCGGACCGTATTTTGTCTTCTCGAGCTTCCCAGGTCCGGAGCAAACGAACATCGTTACGACGACACCGATTACCCTGCGCTTTGACCAATGCGATGCAGGCTGGATTCGTTTCTCTATCGTCGCGGGGGGCCAAACGGCTCCCATCCGGGCATCGCATATCTATGACCCTTTCCCGGATTTCATCGGCTGGATGCACGCCATCCTCGCCGGGGTCCAGGAGTGCTCGTTCCGCATCATCGAGGAGGGGCTCGAAGTCGAGTTCATTGCGCGATGCCGGCCCCCGGGAAACGTCTCGCTCCTGGTCCGTGAGGGCCCAGAGAAGAGTCTGCCGAAACTAGGATATGCGGCGGAGTCACGGGTGTTGCTCCGGGCCACGACTTCTGGCCGGCAGCTCATCGGGGGCTTCTACCTGGCGATTCGCGAGTTCGCCCGTTCGCCGTTGTATCGCAATGACCAGTGGGAGCGTGAATCGCTCGCCGACCGGTTCCGGAGCCTCGTTCCAATGATGAACGACGGGCAGCTCATCCAGCACCTGGCGAGCCTCTCTCGGGACGAGCTGGCCAAGGAGGTCTTCAAAGCGGCCGCTTCGCACTGGGTGCATTTCCCCGATGCTCACGACGAGAAAGCCGAGTTCACTCGCGCGATTGACTACTTCCTCGACCCCGAGAACCCGGTCACTTCCGCCGGCATGTACCAGGAGCCGGATGAATGGGATGTCCCCAAGGAATACGACGACTGGTCGCTGGAGCAGAAAACGGAATGCGTTTACCAACTGCTTCGCGAGCCAGTCAACTCATGGATGGGGGACAAGCTAGTCGAATTGACATCGCCCACCATTGAACATTACCTGTGCCTTTGTGCGAATGTTGCCGACCACTGACGTGCCCATGCATTCCGCTCCAGAAAAACCCGGCGGAAGCTGGGTCGTCATGCCTTGAGGTTGGCTATGCGGCGCGGCGGAAGAGGGGCTTTGTCAGGCGGGAGAGGATGATGAGAAGGGCCAGGGCGGCTAGGCCGGATTTGGCGTAATCCAAGGGGGATTGTCCGAGGAGGGGGGTGAGCCAATCGGGTGTTTTGGCTGCTTGTGTGTCGACTGTGGATGCGTCGGCGGCCGAGCGGCTGGGTGGGGGGGAGTCGAGGTTCGATGAATTGGGTGTGGAGAATAGGGGATCGGACGGAGGTTGCCGATGGTCGATAGGCGGGCTTTTGGCCCCGTGCGAGACCGCTGGGTTGTTTGCGAGGGGGGCGATGGCGCTGGGTTGGTCGGGAGGGAAAGTTTGGGTGGAGCGGCTGGGCGATGTTTGGATGGGATCGGAGGGGAGCGGCGCTGGATCGCTCGGGGCGCCGATTCTGGCCGTGGGACTGGCATCGCGGATCGTCGACGGCGGGGGCGCCGACGGTTCATCCGGCGGTAAAGCAAAGGTCATTTGGGAGAGCGACGCGGGCCGGCTGCGCCAGACTCCGGTCGAGGGCATAGATCCAACGGTGGATTGCCAGCCATCCTCATCGGCAGGAGTGGCCGACGCGACGGTATCTTTTGGAGCGGCAGGAGGATGACGGGAGCCGGCAAGCGACGCATGGGTGGGAAGGCTGGCCGTGGCGGATTTGAGGAAGGCGTCGACGCGGCCGCAATAACTGCCGCTGGTTCGTCCGCCCGCTTCGCCAAAGAGGACGCCTGCCAATTCTCCGCGGGCGTTGAGGATGGGGCCGCCGGAGTCGCCCTGTCGGGCGGCGGCACTTAATTCGACAATTTCGTAGGGCAAGCGCGGGTCGGGGGTGAGGTACTCGGTGCAATGCCCGCGCACGGAGCGGTATTCACCGCTGCCGTAGCCGGCGATGGAGAGTTCCTCGCCTCGGATGGGGGCTGCAAGGGCGACTCGGATGGGCGCGGCAGGGGGGCTGGGGATGAGGATGGCGGCGAGATCCCAGTCGCGGTCCCAGCTCAAGACCTGGCCGACGGCCTGGAAACCGTCTGGGAAGAGGACGATGACTCCGGCGGAGGCGTCCTTGACGACATGCCAATTGGTGACGACCAGTCCCGATTGGTGGTTTTTGTCGACCAGGGTTCCGGAGCCTAAGGAAGCGCCTCCCACCTCGGCGGCAATGACGCGCACGACCGCGGGGTGAGGTTTTTGGTTGGAGGGGGTCGATGGGGCCGGAGGCCGGGAGAGAAAGGGGAGAGAGAAACCGGGGGGCGATCCGGGGGAACTAGGCGGGGGGGGCCGACGGGAAGGGAGATGGGGCGCATGCCTGTCAAGCTGTGCCTGCGCGGGAGGGCCGAGCAGGACGGCCGCCAACCAGGCCAGGCAGAACGACCAGAGACCAGGTCTTGTGCCCAGCGTCATGGGGTGGCCGGTCGAGGGGAGTCGATCGGTTTGGAAGCGGTACGCCTTTGGGCTTCTCGTTTGACGATCAAGCGGAGCAGCTCGCGGCGGAGGTCTTCCTTGCTTGGAGACCGGGCGGGATCGAGCAAGCCGGTGGCGGGAGATGATTTTTCGGTCATAAGGGAGTGGTGGCCGACGCGGCCCGAGGTTATTGGATTGGATGCCGCCGGGGGGAAAAGGGTCACACGGTCGACTCTGGGCCGGTGGGAGGTGTCATGATTTGAGCGGCAAGGCTGCGGGGGACATTTGGGCGGGATTGGGAGGATGGTAGGCGGGGGTGGGTGGTTCTTCGCGGGGGGGACGGCCGGGCCACGGGATCAGGCGGCGATGGGTCGACCGCCGCGGAGGTCGGCGTCGCGGGGGGGAAAATCGCGGCCCTGGTTGTAAAGGTCCTTGAGTCTTTGCAGCTCGGCGCGGAGCGCGTCGTCGGCGAGTTTGGCCAGCGTGAGCCGGGCAGGATAGCCGGCCAGATGGACGGCGGCATTGCGGGCTTCTTCCAGCACTTCGAGGGAGAGATAGAGCGTGGCGCGGACTTTCGCGCCGCGGGCTGGCTCGGGTTGAGTGGGGAGATGCCGTTCGGCGGGGCGGAGGTAAGGTGCGGTTGCGCCCGTCGCGGGGGGGAGGTTGTTGGGGTAAAATCGAGGGTCGAATTGCGACATGGAGGTTCCGATTGGGCAAAGGTCACACGTTTCGTGAGTGGTCCGACCTTTGAAGAATGTCGGACAGGCGAAATGCCGGGAATGAACTTGCGATTTGGCGGCGGCAGAGTTTTCGCGGCCGGAGCGGTTGGCACATTCGGTCGGGACGCTGACTTTTCGCCGGCGGCTGGCGGCCGGGCGGTTTTGGAGAGCGATGGTTAAGTTCCACAGCGGGAGAGATTTTTTCCTCGCCCCCCCTATTTGACACGAGCGACGTGCGCCGCGCGTTCCCCGGAATGAAAATTCAGCAGTTTCTCGAGCAGCATGGAATTGTGGTCAATCCATTCGCCGAGGAGGACGCCCAGACGGACCCGGTGTTCAAGGACCATTGCATCGCCAGCACGTACCATCCGACGTGGGACAAGATTTACGGCGATCCGGCGGCGCCGAGCACTTCGATCGTGTTTGGTGAGAAAGGGGCCGGGAAGACCGCGCTAAGGCTGCAGTTGGCGCGGCGGTTGGAGGACTACAACCGCGAGCATCCGAACGAGCGGGTGTTCGTGATCGAGTACGACGATTTCAATCCGTTTTTGGATCGGTTTCGGGACAAGCTGGGCCGGCGGCGGCAGCGGATCGATCGGGTGCTGGCGGAATGGAAGCTGTGGGACCACATGGATGCGATCTTGTCGCTGGCGGTGACGCGGCTGGTGGATCGGCTGCTGTCGGGGGAGGAGAAACTGGCAGCGCATCCCCCCACCTTGGACCGCTTTCAGGCGCGGGACCTGTTGGTGTTGGCGGCCTGTTACGACCAGTCTTCGGCGGAGACGGTGAAGCGGCGATGGCACCGGCTGAGGCGGACGCTGCGATTTTCCGTATGGCGGTCGTACTGGGATTTGGCGCTAGGGGGAGCGGTCACGGCGCTGGTGGCCGGGATCGCGCTGTACATGGGTATTGAGCGGGATGCCTGGGGATGGCTGGCGACGCCGTGGCCGTATTTGATTATCGCGGCGGGATGGGCGCTGCGCGGCTGGCGGATGGCGCGGTGGTTTCGCCGGGCGTTCGCGATCACGCGGCAATTGCGGGTGGGGAATCGAGAGGTGAATTCGCTGCGGCAGATTCTGATGCATCTTACGGCGAACGAACTGGACGGGCAGCCGCTTCCCAACAAGCAGCGAACCGACGATCGGTACGAGCTATTGGTCAAGCTGCAAGGGGTGCTCTCGGAACTGGGGTACGGAGGGATGATCGTCTTGGTGGATCGGGTGGATGAGCCGTACCTGATCAACGGGGCGGCGGAGTCGATGCGGGCGCTGTTGTGGCCGATGCTGGACAACAAGTTTCTCAAGCATCCTGGGCTGGGGTTGAAACTGCTGTTGCCGATCGAACTGTCGCGATTCGTGGAGCGGGAGGAGCGGGAGTTTTACCAGCGTTCGCGGCTGGATAAACAGAATATGATTCCGTCGCTGGAATGGACGGGCGAGGCGCTGTTGGACGTGGCCAATGCGCGGATTCAGGCTTGCGCGCGACCGGGCGCGAAGCCGACGCTGGGGGACCTGCTGGCGGAGTCGATCAGCGAGCGGCAAGTGA
>JALHPA010000257.1 GCA_022842745.1 Pirellulales bacterium | reverse complement strand
CTTGGACTTGCTTGAATCTCAGGTCGCCTCGAATCCAAGGGTGTCGATTTGATTGCGAGCCGCCAGAATATCGAACCACCTGCCCGGCGATGCGCTGTAGCGATCATCCGAGGCCTGCTGTCGTTGATCGTGCTGTCGGTGATCGCGGTTAGGCTCTCGGCTGCGGCGGATGAGACGGTTCGATCGGTCGAGGCGGCCGCTGAGCAATTGGTACGCGCGACCGTAACCGTGCGAATCGCTGAGCCTGGCAAGGGAACATCGGAGACCCAATTGGCCGAAGGAACATCCCGGCGAAACGGGGTTGAGCAGATCACCGTCTGTTCGGGCGTGTCTTTGGGAAATGGATTGCTAGTCACATTCCATCCGTTGCCGTTCGTCGCGCAGTTACCGCGAATCCGAGTCACGCTGCCGGACGGGGAGCAGGCCGAAGCCCAACTCCGTGTCGTGGATCGGCACACGGGCCTCTTGCTGCTGGAGATCGACGATCGAAAACTACCGGGTCTGGCGTCGGCTGGCGAACTGCCCAAGGCTGGCGGTGTTGTCGTGACCGCGGCGGCTGCTGGAATTGAGCGTCCAGCGGTCTCGGCGGGTATATTAGGAGCGTCCGAGCGAACGTTGGCCGGCATCGATCTTCCGCCGCTGTTACAGTGCGACGTGCGCACTACGGAGACTTCGTGCGGATCGGCCGTCGTCGATCGACATGGAAAACTGCTGGGCATTGTCGCGGCGACGACCGTGCCAGGGCAGAACGATAGCTGGACTTATGCGCTTCCGGTGCGCCACGTGCAGCGGCTGTTGCGGGCCCAATCCGCTGGTAAGACGGTTGAACTTAAGCGGCGACGGCCGGTGGTGGGATTCACCCTAGGGGGGGCGGACCGACCAGGGGTGGTCTTGGTCGAACGAGTGGACAAGTCCGGCCCCGCCGCAGCGGCCGGCATCAAAGTCGGAGACCAGTTGGTTGAAACGGAAGGGGTCAAGATTCGAAGCGCTTATCAGGCGATCGATCTCATTCTAAAAAAACTGCCCGGTGAGGCTCTGTCGCTGGCCGTGGAACGAGGCGGCGAGCGAAGAACGCTAGAATTACAACTGGGTGGCGCCGAGTCGCCGGTCGCGGAGCTCTCCCTCCCGGACGGGAAACTTGCGGTGGGATCTCGACTAAAGGCGCAAACCCATTCCGACGGCCAAATTACGGTCCAAAACCCCAGAGGGATCGCGGAGGTATCGGTCGATCCAAAGGCCGGTTCCAAGCTGAGTCCCGGAGACGAGGTCCAGATGCTCCGCCTCCAGCTTCAAGCCTACGAGTTGCTCATTCGCGACATGCAGAAGGAACTGATCCAGCTTAGAAGCCAGACCAACGGGCCGACCGAGAAATCGCGCTCGAAATAGCCAACTCGCGGTAGTTTCGGGCAATTCTACCGCTGCCAGACTCCTGGCAGTGCTCGCTTTCCCCAACCGTCGCTGCGCGGAAGGCAAGAAGCCGTCTGGACTTGCGCGCGTTGCTGCGGCTACCATTCGGCCGCCAAGGGAGGTCCCTTGCGCACGTGTTTGGACGACGGGAGCGAACGGAATCACCCATGACCCAGTTTGTGCTCATCGATCATTCGATCAAACGGCTTGGCGGACACAATTTTGAGTATGCGTACCACGTCCTCGGCGCCGCGGAGCGGGCCGGATTGTCGCCCGTGTTGGCAGCCAATGCGCGCTTCTTGGAAGGAAAACGCGTGCCCTCCACTTGGCGCGTGCTCCCGTGTTTCAGGCATACGACTTACGAGATTGGCAAGCTGCGGGACAAACAGCAGCGCCTCGAACGGCAGGCAACGGCCGGGAACACGTCGCGCGATATCGCTGCTCGGGCGTCAAACTGGATCAACCTGCCTAACTGGATTCGCAGCCAGCTCGCGGCACGGTACGAACGGTTACAAAGGCAGATTGTCGATCGATTTGCCGAGGACTTGGATGGCCTTCTGTCGCGGTTGGCATTGAGCGCGGGCGACCAGGTGTTCGTCCCCACGTTAAACGAACATGACCTGGTGGGATTGTTGAATTGTGTTCGACGCCGAGGGAGTCCTGGAGCAGCCCGCTGGCATCTGCAATTCCATTTCAAGGTTTTCGAGGGGCGGGAGCCGGATTACAACGACCAGCAGCCTGGTTTGGACGAACTGAAGGCGCTCTTTCAACGAGCGGTCCAAACGCTTGGCCCATCGGCCCGGTACTACACGACGACAGAGCATCTGGCGCGGCAGTACAATCGGCTGGCCGGTCCGGACTTCACCGCGCTACCCTATCCCGTCAATCCGGGATTGCGCGCATCCGTCGCGAAACGAGTATCTGAACGAACACTGCGGGTGACTTGCCCCGGCGGCGTACGGCCAGAAAAAGGCACGCAACTACTGGCAACTGCTATCCAGCCTGTGTGGGAAGAATTGTTTGCTGGAAGACGGTTGCGGTTGGTGGTCCAGGCGAAACGCTTAGGCAAGTTGCCAACCGAATTGCGCCGCCATGCGCGCTACGACCGGGCGATCCGGCTTGAAGGCCGACATGAGAGCGCCGTAGCGGTCATCCGGTGGCCCTTGTCGACGGAACAGTATCTCGACCTGATTCGCCAATCGGACATTGGGTTGCTTTTGTACGACTCGCTTACCTACTATTGCCGTTGTTCAGGGGTGCTGGTCGAAATGCTCAGCGCAGGCGTTCCCGTAATCGCACCGGCCGGCTGCTGGATGGCGGATCAACTTTCGCGCCCAATCCAGCAATATCGGCGTCAGCTTCTTGCTTCCAGCGAGATTGCGAACATTGAGGAGGTGGCAAGGCCGCCCATGCCTCGATTGCGGACGGAATCCGAAAGCACTTCTAGTGGGCCAACCCGCCTTACCGCCGACCTGGCCGTTCCTCAAGGCGCTACCCATGCGATGATCGAGGTGCGGATCGATGAATCGGTCGGCCACCGCGGTTACTTGAGCGTGCAGTGCGATCAGATCGGCGGCGGGCATATGACGTTGGACACCGATTGGGAAATCCTGTCGGCCGATGGCGTTTGTTCTTACGCGTTCGTAAAGATTGGCTCGGACGCAAAACGGCTTTCGCTGACAGTAGCCGACGCCTACGGAATGCGCCACGACTCCGCCGCATCGCTTTGCTGCCATTTCATCACCGGCAGCGATCGCGCCGTATCATGTCCGAGCGGGGCGGTCGGACTTGTGGCCGCAAACGTGGCCCAAGTGCCGAGATTGTTGAGAGAATTGACGAACAACTACCCCCATTATCGAAGAACGGCCGGCGAGTTCGCATCGGCTTGGGGCGCTTGGCACAGTCCGGAACAAGTGGTTGCCGAACTGATCGCGAACTCCATTCCCGTCCATTCCTTGGACAAGTCCCAGTACCGAGCCGATCCTCCTCATTCATTGACCGTTATGCAGCCGCGAGTAAAGAGTGGTGATTCGATTGCTAGTCGTCCATTTGGCGATTGAGCGGACCCGCGACAAATTCACGACAACTCCAGCGAATCGGGAGGAGTCCTTTCGAGAATGGAATGAAGCTCGCGTTCAAACTCCGGTTGGCCAGAAGTAAACCGCAGACCCACGCGCAGCGCCCAAAGGGGTCTTTCCCCCAGCGTTTCCAGGTCGATCTTGACCAGGTCCTTATGGGTGCAAACCACGGCTTCGACATCGAGCGAGGCCGCCCACTTTGCCAGACTTTCCACGTCGCGCCTTTCATAGCCGTGGTGGTCGGGGAATTCTCTGAATCCAACAATGCGACAACCGCAGGACGCAAGTGTTGAACGAAAGGCGGCCGGGTTGCCGATTCCGCAAAATGCCGCCACGTTGGCCCCCGCCAGTTGGTTAAGTGGCGTTTCTTTCTCGTCGGCACTGCGCAACGCCAACGGAGCGTGAATGCACTCGCCCCAGGTGGCTTGCGGCGCAAGGGATTGCACGATTTTACGGATCTCCAACCGCGCTGCATCCTCCACAAGGTCCGCGCGGCACAGGACAATGCAGCCTGCCCGCGCCAATCCCTCGGCCGGCTCACGCAGGCGACCTCGTGGAAAGACGTGGCCGCTGCCAAAAGGGTCGGTGGCGTCGAGCAGCACGATGTCCAAATCGCGGTGGAGGTAACGATGCTGAAAGGCATCGTCCAAAACAATGAGCTGGCACGCGAACTCTTCGATCGCCATGACGGCGGCTTCAGCGCGACGCGGATTGAGAACGTGCGGCACATCGGGAAGCTTTTGCTCCAGCTCGAGCGCCTCGTCATTGGCGGCCCCCTGCTCGGCCCGATATCCGCGACTGATGAGCGTCACTCGCACCTGGCGGGCACGAAACCAGCGAGCAATCCATTCGACCATCGGGGTTTTGCCGGTGCCCCCCAGGGTGAGGTTGCCCACGCTAACCACCGGGACCGAAACCTTCGCAATCGTCGTTTGACCGGTATCGAATTTGCGGTTGCGACGGCGGACGCCCCAGCGGACGGGCAACTCCGCCGCAGCGAAGACCGCTCGGGCTAGTAACGCGCCAAGGCCGTTGCGCCGACCGGAGACCACTTCGTTGAACCATTGGTCGAGGGCCACGTACAAACATCCAAAACCAAGCGAGCTATTTCCCGACGGCGGCATGCATAGCATACCAAGTCCAGCCAGATTACTTATTAACCGGCAGATCCGCTACACGTGTCTGAATTTGCTCAAATTCCCTTGCTCACGTGCTAGTTAATCTTGCAGTCGCGATTTCTCCGCGGACGATCCTCCCAATGGCGTAGCTCGTGCTAGCATTTCGAGGCGACGAAAACAACCTTTAATCAGCTTCCATCCTTGCAAGGCGGTAACCATGCGTGAACTTTCTGCTGCATTGGAAAATCAAGTTCAATCGGCTCTTGCGGAACATCCCCACCTGGGAAAGCGGAAGTTGCGGTTTGAAGCGAATGAAGGTCGGGTCACATTGCACGGAGAAGTCCGATCGTACTATCAAAAGCAGATGGCGCAAGAGATTCTGCGGGGTCTCGAGGGAGTGCGCTTGATCGACAATCGTTTGACGGTCAATTGGGCCTAGCCTGCGCTATCGGCCGGCTGGGAAATTGTTTATGGCGGTCGCCTTCCGTCGCTTAAGTCCCCCAATCCGCGCAAGCTCCCGACTGTGCCAAGCAGCCACACCGGACTAAAGTCGCCCGGCCCTTCGCCCCGATGCACTGGGAAGCGAATTCCGCATCCGCGATAGTCAAACAGGGACGGTTGGATGGCGCAGGGAGCATTAGCGGCGGATGCTTTTGGCTTCATGACGGTGGTGGACGACGAACAGCATGGACTGTTTGGCGGCTACCTGATTCTTAACGCGCGGGCACGTCCCGTGGAGTTTCACTGCACGGCACCAATTCGGCCGAATCGTGCCCAGAAGATTCTGTACGGGCCGACCCTTGAGCCCTACCTGTACGGCGAACAGATTGGCCAATCGCTGTTTGCAAGCAGTTCCAGCGCGCCG